>NZ_JANX01000560.1 GCF_000767795.1 Inquilinus limosus MP06
GGCGCTGAGGCCGAGCTCGCGCGCCGCCTCGATCCGGCTGACGCCGCCGCGGCGGTGGATCAGGCGCAGCAGCTCCGAGGCATCACGCCCGCGCAGATCCAGTTCTCCCGTGCCTCGCGCCATCTCGCCCCCGCTGCGTCGCCCTTCATTCGTGAGGGCGGCATCTGATTGGACTCATATTTCAGGGAGCCGAGCCAGGCAACCCAGTAATTTCGATTTCAGAAATAAGTCATGCTGCAGCATCCCGGATCAGCGCCCGCAGCAGCGCCGCGGCGATCCGCTCCAGATGGGCCGTGTCGCGATAGACCCGCTCCATCACCGCCAGCCCGCGGGTGAAGGTGACGACCAGGTCCGCCGCCTCCTCCGGCGACACCGCCAGCCGGGCGCGAGCGGTCTCGCTCGACAGCGCGGCCAGGACGATGCGGCGCAGCTCGTCCAGCATGCCGCGCAGCCTGTCCTGCAGCCGCGGGTCGTCCAGCGCTGCCTCCGTCGCGGTCCGCGTGCTCAGGCAGCCGCGCGCCGGCGACCCGCTGGTCATGCTGGCGATGGCCGCACCGAACAGCGCCCGCAGCGCCTGTTCCGGATCCGGCGTCGACTCCAGGGCCTGCCGGGTGGCGGCCAGAAACCGCCCGACATAGGAATCGAAGGCCAGCAGGAAGATCTCCTCCTTGCCGCCATAGGCGTTATAGAGCGAGCCGCGCAGCACCCCGGTCGCCTCGGCGAGGTCCTGCATGGTGGTGGCGCGCAGGCCCTTGCGCCAGAACACGCCCAGCGCCTCCGCCAGCATCTCGCTCTCATCGAATTGCCGCACGCCAGCCATCACCGCCTCGGATCATCCTTGACATCGATGTCAAATTTGACATTCATGTCAAACATAGTCGTTCGCCACCGCGGCGACCAGTCCCCCGGACTCCACAAGGATCTCGACGATGATCGAGCTGCACTACTGGACCACGCCGAACGGCCACAAGATCACGATCGCGCTGGAGGAGATGGGGCTGCCGTACCGCATCGTCCCGGTCAACATCTCGCAGGGCGAGCAGTTCAGGCCGGGCTTCCTGGCGATCGCTCCGAACAACCGCATCCCGGCCATCGTCGACCACGACCCGGCGGATGGCGGCGCGCCGATCTCGATCTTCGAATCCGGCGCCATCCTGGAGTACCTCGCCGACAAGTCGGGGACGCTGCTGCCGAAGGCGCCGCGCGAACGCTTCGCCGTGCTGCAATGGCTGTACTGGCAGATGGGCGGACTCGGGCCCATGGCCGGGCAGAACCACCACTTCTCGGTCTACGCGCCGGAGCGCATCCCCTACGCGACCGAGCGCTACGTCAAGGAGACCGGGCGCCTCTACGGCGTGCTCGACCGCCAGCTCGCGGGACGCGACTTCGTCGCCGGCGATGTCTCGATCGCCGACATCGCGATCTATCCCTGGATCGTGCCGTATCAGCGGCAGCAGCAGCGGCTTGAGGATTTCCCGAACGTGGCCCGCTGGTTCGCCGCCATGGCGGCCCGGCCTTCGGTGGTCCGCGCCTATGAGATCGCGGCGCAGGTCAACACCGTGCCGACGGTGACCGAGGAGTCGAAGCGCCACCTGTTCGGCCAGTCGGCGGCTTCCGTGCAGGGGCGAGCCTAAGCCATGGGCGAGGCCGCGCTGAAACTGTACGAGCTGGCGGGCGCCGACGCCGCGCTGCGCTTCAGCCCGCATTGCTGGAAGACCCGCATGGCCCTGGCCCATAAGGGGCTGGAGGCGGAGCGCATCCCCTGGCGCTTCACGGAGAAGGAGGCGATCTCCTTCACCGGCCAGGGGCTGGTGCCGGTGCTGGTGCATGGCGGCGAGACCATTTGCGATTCCTGGCGGATCGCGCTGCATCTGGAGGAGCGGTTTCCCGACCGGCCGTCGCTGTTCGGCGGCCCCGCGGCGATGCCCTTGGCCCGCTTCATCAACAGCTGGGCCGACACGACGCTGAGCCCGGCGATCGCCCGGGTCATCATCCTCGACATCCTCGGCCGGCTGCACGAGAAGGATCGCGCCTATTTCCGCGCCAGCCGCGAGCAGCGGTTCGGCCGGTCGCTGGAGGAGGTGGCGGCCGACCGCCCGGCCAACCTCGCCGCCGTCCGCCAGGCGCTGCTGCCGGTGCGGCGCGCCCTGGCGGCCGCGGATTTCATCGCCGGACCCGCGCCCGCCTATGCCGATTACTGCGTCTTCGGCCTGCTGATGTGGGCCCGCTGCATCAGCCCGGTCGAGCTGCTGGAGACCGGCGACCCGGTCTTCGCCTGGCGCGACCGGCTGCTCGACGCCTTCGGCGGCATGGCCCGGGCGTCGCCCTGCGCCTAGGAGCCGGCGTCGAAGGCCGGATGGAACGCCACGCTGCCCTCCGGCACCTCGGCGCCGAAGGGCAGCGCCAGGACGTATTGCGGCGGGATGCCGGGCGACTGCAGCCGCGGATCGGCGGCGAAGCCGAAGCGGCCGTAATAGCCCGGCGCTCCGGCCAGGATGCAGCCTTTGGCCCCGAGCGCCCGGATCCGGTCGAGCCCCTCGCGGATCAGCGCCTGGCCGATGCCACGACCCTGGCGGTCCGGGCGGACGGCGACGGGGCCGAGCCCATACCAGCCGCAGGCGGCGCCATCGATGGCGACGGCCGAGAACGCCACCTGGCCGACGATCTCGCCATCCTCCTCCGCCACCAGCGCGACGGTCAGCGCCCCGGCGGCCCGCAAGGCGTCGAGGATCGCCGGCTCGCGGCCGTCGCTGTAGGGCCGGCCGCGGAACGCGTCCTCGACCAGTTGGCGCACTGTGGCGTCGTCCTGCGGCTGCTGGTCCCTGATCATGCCAACTGCCCCAACTCAGCTGTCCAGCATGGTCAGGGCCGCCTTGCGGTCGCCCGGCTTCAGCTTCAGGAATTGCGCCCGGGCCGCCTTGATGTCGCGGTCCGTGCCGCTCTCCGCCGCGGCCTTCAGGGCCAGAGCCGTCGCATGCTCCGCCCCGCAGATGAAGGCCACCGCCTTGGCCAGGCGCGCCATGGCCTCCCGGTCGATCTTCAACTCGTCCATGCCGGTCCTTCCCCGTGGCTGTCTCCGCCGCCGGTTCTGGACCATCGGGCGGCCGCTGCCCAGGAGATTCGGCGCCGGTCAGTCGCCGGTGCGCTCGAAGCGCATGATCCAGTTGGTCTCCCAGCCCTGCCCGCCATCGGTGGAAAAGGCCTGCTCCCAGCGCGCCGACCGGCCGGTGATCTCCGACCAGATGAAGCGCACCCGGATCGGCGTGCCCTCCCAGACGTCGTCGGCGAAGAAGGTGCCGACGCCGTCCTCGAACCGGCCGCGCAGCGGCGCCTCGTCCATGTGCAGGCTGCGGCCGTCGAACCACCAGATCGACCACAACTTCGACTCGACATCGAACAGGCGCAGCGTGGCGGCGCGGTAGGTCCCGGACGGCAGCTCCAGGATGTTGTCGTCGATGGTGCCGAGGCCCCCGATCAGCGGCCACATCTCGGAGTATCCGGCGAACTCGTCCCACAGCGTGTCTCCGGCCAGGCGGCGGCGCAGCCGGCGGTGCGACACCGCCCAGCGGCCGAACAGCGGGAAGAAGTCGTCGCGGCCGTCGTTCGGAACGTCGGGGACGCTGGGGTCGGTGCCGGGGGCGGGCTTGGCGAACAGCGCGGGCATCGGTCTCTCCATGATGCAGGGGCGATGCGGCGCAGGATGCGGGCGGCCGACTGACAGCCGATGTCAGGATTTTTTCGGCTATGCTCGTCGCATGCGCGCCAACCGTCTGCTGTCGATCCTCTTGCTGCTGCAGTCCCGCGGCCGCCTGACCGCCCAGGCGCTGGCGGAGGAATTCGAAGTGTCGGTCCGCACGGTCTATCGCGACATCGACGAGCTGTCGGCCGCCGGCGTGCCGGTCTATGCCGACCGCGGCCCGGGCGGCGGCTTCGCGTTGCTCGACGGCTACCGCACCCGGCTGACCGGGATGACCGCCGGCGAGGCCGAGACCCTGCTGCTGGCCGGGCTGCCCGGGCCGGCGGCGGATCTCGGCCTGGCCGAACCGCTGGCGGCGGCACGGCTGAAGCT
>NZ_JANX01000561.1 GCF_000767795.1 Inquilinus limosus MP06
GCTGCCATGCCGGCCAGCCCGTCGACGCCGCTGCCCCTGGCCAGGCGCAGCAGCACGGTCTCGGCCTGGTCCTCGCGGTGATGGGCGACAGCCAGGTCGCGGATACCGACCTCTCGGCAGGCCTGGCCCAGCAGGCCGTAGCGGGCGCGGCGCGCCTGGTCCTGCGAGGCGCGGGCGGGAGCGTCGGACCAGGTCAGGATCCGGTGCGGAATGTCGTGGCGGGTCAGGGAAGCGCCCGTGGCGGCGGCTTCGGCGGTCGAGTCCGGGCGCAGCCGGTGATCGACGGTCAGGGCCAGGATCTGGCCGCCCCTCTGCCGGACCCAGCGTGCGGCGAGGAGGCTGAGCGCCATGCTGTCGGGACCGCCCGAGACGGCAACGGCAAGGCGGAGGGGCCGGTCGAAGGGGCCGAGGCGGTCCTGCCGTGCGGCGAATTCCTCATCCGAGACGGGCTCGGGCGTGACCGGGCCGGGCATCGCTACATCAGCAGCGCATCAGCAGCTGCTGGTCCTTGGCGCGGCGCAGCATCTGCGCCGGAGCGTCGGGGTAATCCGCCACCAGCCGGGCGAAGGCGTCGCAAGCCGGGCGGTCCTGCCGGGCGGCGACCAGAGACTGCGCCAGCCGCATCAGCGCATCCGGCGCCCGGGGGCCGCGCGGATCCATCGACCAGGCGGCGTTGAAGGCGTTGGCCGCCTCGCCCGGACGGCCCACGGCCAACAGGGATTCGCCCAGCCAGTACTGGGCGTTGCCGGCCAGGCCGCCGCCGGGATCGGCGGCGATGACCTGGTTGAAACCGGCGATGGCGCCATTGTAGTCGCCCCGGTTGTACAGGCCCTGGGCCTGATTGTACGCGGCCGTGGTGTCGACCGGCGCCGCGCCGCCGAGGCCATAGGATTGCGGCTCGGTGGAAGCGAAGCCCGGCACCTGCTGCGGCACCGGGCCCGGCTCGGCCACACCCATCTCCTGCGGCGCGGCCAGGCTGTCGCCCTGGTCATCGTAGCCCGGGGGCACGGGTCCGGCGTCGGACCGCTTCGGCGGCACCAGCGGCGTCGGGGTAAAGGGCTGCGGTGTCCGCGGCGCGGCCGGGGCGCTGCCCTGGGACGGCGCCTTCCTGGCCGGGGCCGGGGCCGGCGCGGCCTTGGCGCCGCCACCGCCGCCTTCGAGCTCGTTCAGCCGGAACTCGATATCGGCCTGGGCCCGCTTCAGCTGATCGGCCAGCTGCTGGTTCTGGTACTGCAGTTGCTCGATCTGCCCGGTCAGCTGCGAGATCTGCTGCTCCAGCGTGCTGACCCGGACCTCGAGCTGGGCCTCGTAGCTCTGCGCCCGGCCGGGCCCGGACGGGGCCAGGACCGCGACGGCGAGCGCCACGGCCGCGAATACACTCCATCGCCTCTGCGAAGCCGGCATGTCGCCTCCACCTCCTTGGTTCGGGGCACGGGGTTCGGTCTTGGCCATGGGACCGATCCTGGGCCGGCCCCAGCGGCGAAAATAAGACGCGCCGGTCACAGCGACAACGGCGATGCCGCTGCCGCCGTCCGGCGCGCAAGTCTTCCGTCCAGCGGCGGACCGGGCCACGAGGCGCGGTCCGCCGGCCGGCGGGATCAGTTGACGACGGTGACCGCCCGGCGGTTCTGCGCCCAGGCCGACTCGTCGTGGCCCGGCACCGCCGGACGCTCCTTGCCGTAGCTGATGGTGGTGATCCGCGACGGGGCAACGCCGTTGGCGATCAGGTAGTTGCGCACCGAGTTGGCGCGACGGTCGCCGAGCGCGAGGTTGTACTCGCGGGTGCCGCGCTCGTCGGCGTGGCCTTCGACGGTCACGGCGACGTTCTGGTACTGCTGCAGCCAGCCGCCCTGCTTGTTCAGCGTGGCCTGCGCCTCGGGGCTCAGGTCGAAGCCGTTGAGCGAGAAGAACACCCGGTCGCCGATGTTCTGAGCCAGATCCTGCTGCGAGCCGGGAACGGCGGTGCCGCCCGTGCCGAGGCCGCCGGTGCCGGCGCCGGTGCCGGCGTTCTGGGTGGAGCTGCAGGCGGTGGCCAGCAGCAGAGCGCCCATGAGGGACACAATCTTGAGACGCATGGTTCTTTGCCCCTGACGTGGATCCGACTTTACGATTCGGAAAGCGGTTGAGGGAAAAGCAGGTTACTGCCCGCTCCGCAAGGTATTTCTTGCGTAATTTCTAGCATTTCTGCGGCTTGTCGTCACGGCAGCAGCGGCGACCACGCGGCGTCGGACGCATCGAAGGGCGTCGGCACCGCGGCGCTGACCCGGCCGGTGATGTCGACCGTAACCAGCTTGCTGCCGCCGCCGCCGCTGGCCGTGTACATCAGCACGCGGCCATTCGGCGCCCAGGTCGGGCCTTCCGCCAGGAAGCCCGAGGCCAGGTCACGCTCGCCCGTGCCGTCCGGCCGCATCACGCCGATCGAGAAGCTGCCGCCCGTGATCTTGGTGAAGGCGATCAGGTCGCCGCGCGGCGACCACACCGGCGTGCCGTAGCGGCCCTGGCCGAAGCTGAGGCGGCGCACGCCCGACCCGTCGGAGTTCATGATGTAGAGCTGCTGGCTGCCGCCGCGGTCGCTCTCGAACACGATCTGCGATCCGTCCTTGGAGTAGGAGGGCGAGGTCTCGATCGAGGGGTCGGAGGTCAGGCGCTGCACCGAGCGGGTGCGCAGGTCCATGACGTAGATGTCGGTGTTGCCGTTCTGCGCCATGCTGAAGATCACCCGGTTGCCGTCCGGGCTGAAGCGCGGCGAGAACGTCATGTTGGCGAAGTCGCCGAGCGATTCCTGCCGGCCGCTGCCGAGGTCGAGCAGATAGACCCGGGGCTTGTTGCCGACATAGGCCAGGTAGGTGATCTGCTGCGTGCTGGGCGAGAAGCGCGGCGTCAGCACCAGTTGCGAGCCGTCGGTCAGGAACTGATGGTTGGCGCCGTCCTGGTCCATGATCGCCAGGCGCTTGACCCGGTTGGTCTCGGGCCCGGTCTCGGAGACGTAGACGATGCGGGTGTCGAAATAGCCGTCCTCGCCGGTCACAGCGCGGTAGATCTCGTCCGCGATCTTGTGGGCGACGCGGCGCATCAGGCTGCTGTCGCCGGTCAGGGTCAGGCCGGTCAGCTGCTGCTCGGCGGCGACGTCCCAGAGCCGGAAGTCGACGTCGAAGCGGCCGTCGCCGCGCGGCCGGATCTGGCCGGTGACCAGGGCCTGCGCCGCCAGCACCTTCCAGTCGGCGAAGCGCGGGCCTTGCTGCAGCGACGCGGCGTCCTGGGTGAAGGCGCGCGGATCGATCGGCGCGAACAGGCCGGAGCGCTGCAGATCCGCCGAGATGATCTGGCTGATCTGGCTGCCGACCGGGTCACCGGGGAAGTCGGTGATCGCGATCGGCATCGGCTGGGTCACGCCCTGATTGATGTCGATCCGGATCTCGGCCCGGGCCGGCGCGGCAGCGAGCGAGAGGGATACGACCGCAGCCAGGGCGGCCAGCGTGGTCTGGAGGAAGCCTCGTTTCATCATCTGCACCTCGGTTCCTGGCTGGTCAGAACATGTCCTTGGGATCAAACACAAGACGGAAGGTATCGTCCGGCCATCCCCCCTGCGGGACGGGCCACTGATCGAACGTGACATAAACGGCTCGGACCGCTGCCCGTGCCGCGGCGTTGCTGCGCATCGACGGATCGGCGAGCTCCACGGAGGACAGCTTGCCGCTGCCGTCGATCCGGACGAGGACCTCGACGACGGGAATGTCCTGCGCTTGACGATCGACGTTCCATTGCCGCCCGACGACGCCGGCGATCGCGTCCTTCTCGCCCTTGCTGATGTCACGCGACCGCGAGTTCTGGCCAGAGGGCGCCGCGGCCCGGTTCGAGCGGCTGTTGCTAGGCCGGGTCGAGGTGGATTCGCTGGTCAAGGCTGCAAGCGCGTCGCTGTCGACCGATTGGGATTGGCTCTGCGATGACGACCGCGTCGGCGTGGCCGCAGCCTGCTGCGATGCTGGCGGGGGCGGTGTCGGCCGCTTGCCGGGCTTCGGCGCCGCGGTCGGCGCGATCGCCATCGGATCGGCCTCGGCCGTCTGGGCC
>NZ_JANX01000562.1 GCF_000767795.1 Inquilinus limosus MP06
CTTCGACCGGGACCGTCACTCGCCCCGCCGTCGTCTGGAACGGCCAGGACACCGGGCCCGGGGCAGTGGCGAAGACCACGCAGTCATGCCCGGCCAGATCCGCCGGTTCGGCCGGCGCGCCGCGGCGGGCGAGATAGCCGGGGGCGGCGCAGACCCGCATGCGGATGCCGCCCAGCCGGCGGACGATCAGACTCGAATCCGGCAGCCGGCCGATGCGGAGAACGAGGTCGACGCCGTCCTCGACCAGATCGACCGGGCGGTCGGTCAGGGTCAGGTCGATGGCCAGGCCGGGATGGCGCTCCAGGAATTCCGGCAGCAGCGGTGCCAGCTTCAGTCGGCCGATCAGCGTCGGCGCGGCGACATGCAGCCGGCCGGCAGGCTCGGCGTGATGCGCGGTCAGCGCCTGCTCCGCCTCCTCGACCTCGCCGAGGATGCGGCGGGCCTGCTCGTGATACAGCCTCCCGGCCTCGGTCAGGGCCAGGCGCCGGGTGGTGCGCAGCACCAGGCGCGTGCCCAGCCGCTCCTCCAGCGCTGCGAGCTGGCGGCTCACCGAGGTCAGCGACAGGCCCAGCGCCCGCGCCGCCGCCGACAGGCTGCCGGCCTCGGCCACCTTGACGAAGACGGCCATCGCCTCGAAGCGGTCCATGGGCATCCTTGCGGTTTGCGGAAGGATGAAATCCGAAATGGTACGATACTCCCGGATCTGGCGTCGGCATATCGTCGGTGCGACACAATGATGGAGGGTCAGATGGTCAGCTTGTCTCAACCCCTCGACCGGGCCGCCGACGGGAGGGCGGCCCCGTGCCGGCGGGCGGAGGCGGCGGAGGAGCGGGCCTCCCTGGTCTGCGTCTGCGCCGTGTCTGCGGCGGGGCTCGTCCTCGGGCTGGTCGCGACCTTCGGGCCCGCGGGATCCGGTCAGGCGGTCGCAGCGGCGCTGGTCGCCGGCCTCGGGGGCGCGGGGATGGTCGGCCTCGGCATCGGCTTGGCCAGGGTCCTGTCGCGATGAATGGCCGGTGCGGTCGCGCGGCTGGGCAGGGCGCGACCTGCTCCGACGCCGTCGTCGCGGCGCTGCACCGCGGGCCGGGATGGTGTAAAGCTGCGGCAATACGGGACGCCCCGGCCATGCGCCGCAGGATGACAGATGGACGATTCGAAGATCGCCGCCCTTGCGGAATGGACCACCGAGGCCGGGCTGATCGGCCTGCTGGAGACCGAGCTGCTGGCCGGGTTCTGCGCCCGGGCCGTGTTCGCTGGCCTGCCGATCGCCAGCGGCCTCCTGGTGATCGACACGCTGCACCCGGTCTATGAGGGCAACGCCGTGCGCTGGCGCCGCGGCGAGCCGGAGGCCAGCTTCACCGGCTACGGCCGCACCACGCCGGGCCTCAATGAGGAGAGATGGCGCGCCAGCCCGTTCTTCCACCTGATCGATACCGGCGAGGACTGGATGCGCCGGCGGGTGACGCCGGAAAGCTGCGCCGAATTCCCGGCGGTGGCCACGGCGGCGGAGGAGGGGATGACCGACTATCTCGGCGTCCTCAACCGCTTCGAGGCGGAGGGCGCGATCGCCGACTGGGACGGCCTGTTCTCCGCCTGGACCACGGACCAGCCGGGCGGCTTCAGCGACCAGGAGATCGCCGGACTGCTCAAGGTCCTGCCTGGCCTGGCGATGGCGATGAAGGCGATCACCCTGGCGCGGATGGCCTCGACGCTGCTGGAGACCTATCTGGGCCGCGACGCCTGCAACTCCGTCTGGGCCGGGCGGATCGCCCGCGGCGTCGCCGACCGGATCGACGCGGTGCTGTGGTTCAGCGACCTGCGCGGCTACACCCGGATCACCGACAATGCCCCGCCGGAACAGGTCATCCCGCTGCTCAACGACTATGCCGACGCCGTGATCTCGGCAGTCCAGGACGCTGGCGGCGACGTTCTCAAGCTGATCGGCGACGGCGTGCTGGCGATCTTCCGGCCGGAGGCTGGCGACGCGGAGGGCCGTGCCCGGGCCTGCCGCGCGGCGCTGGCGGCGGTGCGTGAGGCCCGGGCTGCGATCGCGATGCTCAACCCGCAGCGTGCGGCGGCCGGGCAGCCGGTGACCGAGATGTATGCCGGGCTGCATATCGGCGAGGTGTTCTTCGGCAATATCGGCAGCGCCCACCGGCTCGACTTCACCGTGGTCGGCCCGGCGGTGAACGAGACCAGCCGGATCGCCGAGATGTGCCGGTCGGCGGACCAGCCGATGCTGGTCTCCTCCGCCTTCGCCGCGGCGGCGGGCGGGGAAGCGGCCGGCCTGGTCTGCGTCGGCCGCTATGCCCTGCGCGGCGTGCGCCTGCCGCAGGAGCTGTTCACGCTCGAGCCGGATCCGTCATAGCCATCAGGCTCTCGGCGCAGTCGACCACCGTGATGGTGCCGGGGTGGACGAAGCCTGGCACGTGCTGCGCCTTCACCGAGGTCAACCGGAATTCGGGCACGGACGTTTGGGGGCGAGAGGGCGGATGGACAAGGCTGTCCGCCCTCTCTACCGTCGGCGCCGATCGGATCGATTCGACACGAGGGACGCATGGCGGAGATCGCTGTTTTCTCTGGCACCGCCCATCCTGCCCTGGCGGCCGAGATCTGCGCCGCGCTGGGCGTGCCGCTCAGCCCTTCCCGGGTCCAGCGCTTCGCCAATGACTGCATCGGGGTCCAGCTCCAGGCGAATTGCCGCGAACGCGACGTCTTCCTGGTCCAGACCCTCAGCCCGCCGGTGCAGGAGCATCTGGTCGAGCTGCTGCTGATGATCGACGCGGCGCGCGGCGCGTCGGCCTCGCGCATCACCGTGGTGATGCCGCACTATGCCTATGCCCGGTCGGACAAGAAGGACGCGCCGCGGATCTCGATCGGCGGCCGGCTGGTGGCCGACCTGCTGGTCGCGGCGGGCGCCGGCCGGGTGCTGACCACCGCGCTGCATTCGCCGCAGGTGCACGGCTTCTTCAGCGTGCCGGTCGACCACCTGCATGCCCTGCGCGAGCTGGCTGGGCATTTCCGCCGCACCGACATGGCCGACGCCGTCGTGGTCTCGCCGGATCTTGGCTATGCCAAGGAAGCGGCCGCCTTCGCGCGGCTGCTGGGCGCCGGCGTGGCCATGGGCGCCAAGCAGCGCTACGAGAACGACCGGGTCGAGATCAGCACCATCATCGGCGAGGTGCGCGGCAAGGACGTCATCGTCATCGACGACGAGATCGCCAAGGGCAGCACGATCTTGGAACTGCTGGGCCATCTGCGCCGCCAGGGCGCCCGGTCGATCCGCGTGGCCTGCACACACGGCCTGTTCGCCGGCGGCGCGCTGGAGCGGCTGGGCGGCCAGGAGGACATCCTGGAGATCGTCTGCACCAACACCGTCCCGGTGAACGGCGCCGCGCACCATCCCAAGCTGACCGTCCTGTCGATCGCGCCCGCGATGGCGGAGGCGATGCGCCGGATCCATGCCGGTGAATCGGTCAGCGAGCTGTTCCACGCCTAGGTCGATCCGGCATCGAGCCACCGACGACGCCTGAGACCTAGAGACGCCAGACCCGGAGGCCGCGCATCCGGTCGCCATGGATCAGGACCGCCGACAGGCAGCCGGTGGCGAAGGCGCCGGTGTCGACATCGATGCGGTGCGGATGGTCCAGATCCAGCCGGTCGACCGGGGTGTGGCCGTGGATCACCGCGACGCCGTCGGGGAAGGGATCGCGCCAGTCCAGGAACGGCTCGCGGATCCACAGCAGGGTGTGGCGGTCCTGCTGCGCCAGCGGCACCTGCGGGTCGATGCCGGCATGGACGAAGAACAGGTCGCCGATCCGGTGGGTGACCGGGCAGCCGCGCAGCCAGTCCAGCAGGTCAGGCCCAATCGCCGCGCGGACCCGGCCTCGCCAGTCGGGGTCGAACTCGGTGACGCCGCATTCGTCCAGCACGCGATCGCCGCCATAGGTCAGCCAGAACTGCAGGGTGTTGTGGTCGGCGGCGCCGTCCAGCAGCGCTAGCATGCGGTCGTCGTGGTTGCCGAACAGGGTGACGGTCTCCGCCCCGCGACGCCCTG
>NZ_JANX01000563.1 GCF_000767795.1 Inquilinus limosus MP06
GCGGTCGACCGGGACGCGCTCGACCGGACCGGCCGGCACCGCGCGCCATTCGAGGCCGTGCTGGCCGGCGGCGGGCAGCGAAAGCGGGCCGAACAGCCGGTCGAGATCGGCGATGGCACGGCCGGAGACCAGGGCCAGGGCGCCGCCGACACGGGCGGAGAGCCGCTGCAGGTCGCCGGGCAGGCCGGGCGGCACCACCACGTCCTCGGGCCGCTCGGCCAAGTCGATCAAACAGCCATCGACATCGAGAAACAATGCCAACCCAGAAATACTGTCGGCGAAAGCGGTCGTGTCGATGATCTGCGGCGCCATGCGCGGTGACATCTCCGTGTCAATTTTTCGCAAAGATTGCCGGCCCGGAACGACTCCGGACATGACAACAGGCACATCCGCCGCCGGATCTGGCCGGCGGAGCGATGCGCCCGTTCTCCGTTTTAGGAGCGATGGCCGGCTATTTCAAGGGAAGGGGTGGGATTTTGGCTTCCGGTCGAATGCCTTGCGCCCTGTCATCGTCATTGCGAGCGCAGCGAAGCAATCCAGGGGCCAATGCGAACCGGCCCCTGGATCGCCACGTCGCTGCACGCCTCGCGATGACGGTTGAACGGCGCGGTCGACCTCAGTCTTCGTAGCCGATGCGGGCGCGGACGAATTCGCCCCGGATCGAGACCAGCGGCGGCCGGTCGCCGGCGGCGGCGGGGATGGCACTGTCGACCAGCGACATGCGGGCGTCGACCTGATAGCTGACCGGGGTGCCGCGGCGGAAGCCGAGGTCGAGGTCGGCAGCATCGGCCTGGATGCGGATGGCCTCGCCCGGATCGTCGGCGCGCAGCGTCGCCTGCACCGCATTGGCCGTGAGGTCGAGCGTCCGGGCCTGGCCGGACAGCGACAGCTTGGCCGCGTGGACCTGGACCGCGACGGCGCCGAAGCGGCCGTCCAGCGTGGCCTCGATCGCCGCCGGCCGCAGCGCCAGAGCGGTGCCGGGCCGCAGGTTGAGCGACAGCGTCGGCCGGCAGTCGCGCGGCCAGACCGAGGATTGCTCGCGGAGATCGACGGTCAGGACGCGGCCATCGACCCGCAGGATCGCAGCGCAATCCTCCGTGTCGTCCAGCGTCGCCAGCAGCGGCCGGGCGGGATCGGTGGTGGCGGCGACGGACAGGGCCTCGCCGGTCACCACCACCGTGTCGACCGCGGACAGGTCGACCGGTGCCGCCATCTCCGCCGCGGAGGGATCGGCGGCACCCAGCCCCGCCAGGAAAGCCAAGGTCTGCAACGAGCCCATCACGATCCCTCCTAAGGCGGCCGGCGGCGCCGGCGCGGTTGTCAGCGATGCATCGGGGTCAGCGGTACAGCGGCGTGCGGTTGGCCACGGCCAGCCAGCCGCGGACGACGCGGTAGACGGTCCACAACCACAGCAAGCCCAGGAGCGGCCAGCCGATCAGCACCCAGGTCAGGGCGCCGAACACCAGGCCGAGCAGCAGGAACGCCCAGAAGGTGCGGATCGCCCAGGTGAAGTGGTCCCAGCCCACGGTGCCGCGGGCGTCGCCGCGCGCCAAATAGGCGATGACCACGCCGATCAGCATCGGCAGGGCGGTGAACAGCGAGACGGCGTAGATCGCATAAACCACATGGCCGACCGTGCCCAGGCTGCCGCGCGCGCCGCGCGGCGAGACGATGTCGTAGTCCGGTCGGTAGGAAGCGGCCATTGCTGGCTCCTTTCTTCAGGGTGGATCCAGGAGATTCAACGACCTTCGAGGTCGCGGAAGTCCCGGTTCAGCTTGAACTCGCTGGAGGTGACGTAGCGCTCCATCCCGGCCAGGCGCTGCTCCAGCTCGCGGAAGTTGTGGCGGATGGCGGAGAAGGTGTCGGCCGGCTGGACCGAGACGGACCGCCAGAACACCTCCTCGTCCGGGCTGCGGTACAGCAACGTCGGCCGGCGCTTCAGGAACATGGCCGCCGCCAGATAGGCGATCAGCACATGCGGGAAGAAGAAGAACGCCAGGACCACGGTGCCGAAGCGGACCTTGCCGGGGGAGACCCCGAAATAGGCGGCCAGGCCGGCGCAGACGCCGAAGACCATGCCGCTATCCGGATCGCGGTAGAGGCGATGCGGATTCGGCGATTCGGTGAAGCGGCCGCTCATGGCGCCGGCCTCCGCCACTGCGGCGCCTCGGCATCGAGGATCTTCTCCAGCGTCTGGATCCGCAGTTCCATCCGCTTGGCGCTTTCCCACAGGTCGACCAGCATGCGCTCATCCTCACGCGACAGCGTCCGCGACGCCCGCCAGCGGGTGACGTAGTGCAGCACCAGCCAGATCGGCGCCACGATCACCAGGAAGACGATGACCGGGACGAAGAAGAAGGCGTGAAACATGGTTGTCCTTGCGTCTGCGGCCCGGCGGCACCCGCCGGGCCGGTGTGACGGGGTTTAAGGTCAGCCGCCGGTGCGGCCGAGGCGGGCCTTGATCGCCTGCAGCTCCTTCTCGACGCCGCTCTCGGCCTCGAGGTCGGCGAACTCCTCGTTCAGGCTCTTGCGCCGGCCGAGATCGAAGGACTCGACCTGGCCCTCCAGCGTGTCGATCTTGCGCTCGATCTGCTCGTAGCGGGCCAGCGCCTCGTCGATCCGCCCGTCATGTAGTTGGGTGCGGATGCGGATCTGGTCGCGCGCCGCGTCGTGCCGGATGGCGAAGGCCTTCTGCTTGTTCTTGGCCTCGGTCAGCTTGGCCTCGAGCCGGCCGAGATCCTCGTTGGTCTTGGCCAGCGCGGCCTCGATCGTCTCCAGCTCGCGGCGCAGCAGGTCCGCCGCGGTAGCGGCCTGGGCCTTGGCGACCAGCGCGCCCTTGGCCAGATCCTCGCGGCCCTTCTCGACCGCCAGCTCGGCCTTGCGCTGCCATTCGGCCTGCGCCGCCTCGAGCTGGTCGACCTTGCGCAGGATCTCCTTCTTCTCCGCGATCGAGCGGGCGGCCGCGGCGCGCACCTCGACCAGCGTGTCCTCCATCTCCTGCACGATCAGCCGGACGATCTTCTCGGGATCCTCGGCGCGGTCGAGCATGGAATTGATGTTGGAATTGATGATGTCGCCAAGGCGGGAAAAGATACCCATCACACGGTCCTCTTTCGATCCTTACAGGAACAGGGAAGCGATCAGCACGCCGGCGCCGAAGAACACCCAGTTCTCCGTCGGCCGGCTGGCGATCCAGGCCAGCAGGCGCTCGCCCGTGCGGCGCCAGTCGGCGGTTCCGGCGCCGCGGCCGGTGCGGAAGCGGGTGCCGGTCGGGTCGAAGCCGTAGCTCATTGGTCCTCCTCAAGCCCGATGCGTTCGGGTCATCCCCCTGGGTTGCAAAGCCCGTGCCAAAGTCGAATCCGGCCGGTTTCCGCCGCTTCGCTCGGATCACCCCTTGATCCTTCGGCGGGAATTTCCAATTCTTCGGAACATTTCGCCGAAAGGGGCCCATGGCCGACGGTCTGCCGCATCTGCTGGGCGAGGCGCCCGCCTTCGCCGACCTGCTGGACCGGGTCTCGGCCGCGGCGCCGCTGGACCGGCCGGTGCTGGTGATCGGCGAGCGCGGCACGGGCAAGGAGCTGATCGCCGCCCGGCTGCACTTCCTGTCCCCGCGCTGGGACCGGCCCTTCGTCAAGCTGGACTGCGCCGCCCTGTCGCCCGAGCTCTTGGAGAGCGAGCTGTTCGGCCATGAGGCCGGGGCCTTCACCGGCGCGGTCCGCCGCCATGTCGGCCGGTTCGAACGCGCCGATGGCGGCACCCTGTTCCTGGACGAGCTGGCCAATGCCGGCCTCAGGGTGCAGGAGAAGCTGCTGCGGGTGATCGAATACGGCGAGATCGAGCGGGTGGGCGGCGCCCAGACCATGACGGTGGATGTCCGCGTCGTCGCCGCCATCAATGTCGACCTGCCGGGCGAGGTCGCGGCCGGGCGCTTCCGCGGCGACCTGCTGGACCGGCTGGCCTTCGACGTGCTGACCGTGCCGCCGCTGCGGGCGCGGCCGGAGGACATCCCGCTGCTGGCCGCGCATTTCGCCCAGGGCATGGCG
>NZ_JANX01000564.1 GCF_000767795.1 Inquilinus limosus MP06
ATGCAGGTGCGCAGCTCGGCCGCCAGGAAGCCCAGCGCCACGGCCAGCAGCAACACGGCGAAGCTGACGACCCTGGGCCGCCGGTGCAGCAGCGCCACGAGCAGCCCGGCCAGCCCCGCCGCGATCAGCCCGGCGGCCAGCGGCGGCTCCGACGGCAGCCCGAAATAGACGCCGATCCCGACGCCGAGGCAGCAGGGCACCAGCAGCACCAGCCGGCGCCGGATGCCGCCGGACACGGCCTCGGCCGCCTCGCCCCAGCCCGGCCAGGCAACAGCCCATCCGGCCGTGCCGGCGCGCCACAGCGACGCCCGCACGGATTTCGGAACCCCGACCGATGCCCCCGCATTAGCCATCGCCCGAAGGCCTATGCTATGGACCTCTCGCATTCATCGTAGCAGCACCTGTGGAATTTGGCCCATGACGGTCGTGACCCGCTTCGCCCCCTCCCCGACCGGCTACCTGCATATCGGCGGGGCCCGGACGGCGTTGTACAACTGGCTCTATGCCCGCCATCACGGCGGCGTGTTTCGCCTGCGCATCGAGGACACCGACCGCGCCCGCTCCAGCGAGGATGCGGTGCGGAAGATCATCGACGGGCTGGCCTGGTTCGGGCTGGACTGGGACGGGGAGATCGTGTCGCAGTTCGAGCGGCGCGAGCGGCACGCGGAGGTGGCGCGCAAGCTGCTGGCCGAGGGCAAGGCCTATCACTGCTGGCTTCAGCCGGCCGAGCTGGAGGCCCTGCGCGAGAAGGCCAAGGCCGAGGGCAAGCCCTGGGCCTACTACACCAGCTACTGGCGCGACCGCGACCCGGCCGAGGCGCCGAAGGGCGTCGACCCGGTGATCCGGCTGCGCGCGCCGCGCGACGGCGAGACCACGGTCGAGGACAAGGTCCAGGGCCCGGTCACGGTGCAGAACGACCAGCTGGACGACATGGTGCTGCTGCGCGCCGACGGCACGCCGGTCTACATGCTGTCGGTGGTGGTCGACGATATCGACATGGGCATCACCCAGATCATCCGCGGCGACGATCACCTGACCAACACCTTCCGCCAGGTGCAGCTGTACAACGCGATCGGCGCGACCCCGCCGGACTTCGCCCATATCCCGCTGATCCACGGGCCGGACGGCGCCAAGCTGTCGAAGCGGCACGGCGCGCTGGGCATCGAGGCCTATCGCGACATGGGCTACCTGCCGGCGGCGCTGCGCAACTACCTGCTGCGGCTGGGCTGGGGCCATGGCGACGAGGAGGTGATCCCGACCGAGAAGGCGATCGAGTGGTTCGATCTCGACGGTGTCGGCCGGTCGCCCTCGCGGCTGGACTTCGCCAAGCTCGAGAACCTGAACGGCATCTACATGCGCGAGACGCCGGATGCCGAGCTGCTCGAGCGGATCACGCCGAATCTGGAGACGGCGCTAGGCCGGTCACTGGACGATGCCGATCGCGCCATCCTGCTGCTGGCTATGACCGGGTTGAAGCAGCGCGCCAAGACGCTGGTCGAGCTGTCAGACAGCGCCTTGTTCTACCTCCGCTCCGGCCCGCTGCCGATGAACGAGGCGGCGCTGAAGATCCTGACCGGCGACGCCCGCGCCCTGCTCGGCCGGCTGCTGGCGGCCCTGTCCGGCCTGAACGACTGGACCGAGGCCGCGTTGGAGGCGGAGGTCAACCGCCTGGCCGAATCCGAGGGGCTGAAGCTGGGCAAGGTGGCGCAGCCGCTGCGTGCGGCATTGACCGGATCGAACGTGTCACCAGGTATCTTCGAGGTGGCTGCGATCCTCGGCCGGGACGAGGCTCTACGCCGGATCCGCGAAGCTGCCAGCACCTCTTAAAGGGTTCTGGCAAACCATTGATCCAGTTCCGTAATTCAGAAGAAGCCTAAAAAACAGGCGATCGAGAACTGTCGTTGGAAGGGCCCAAGTCGCGTTGATCTTGCTCCGCCGCGCGACTATCCTCGCGGCCGACGGAGCGGACGACCTGCGTTTCCAGTACGAAGCCCCCGCTCAAGGACATCGTCATGCCCGATACGAAGACCCCCGTGGCGCAGAAGACCGTCACGCTGACCGACAACTCGACCGGCAAGTCGGTGGAGTTGCCCGTGATCGACGGGACCATGGGCCCGAGCGTCATCGATATCCGCAAGCTGTATGCGGAGACCGGGATGTTCACCTATGATCCCGGCTTCACCTCGACCGGCTCCTGCGACAGCGAGATCACCTATATCGATGGTGACGAGGGCGTCCTGCTGCACCGCGGCTACGCCATCGACGACCTGGCGGAGAAGAGTAACTTCCTCGAGGTCTGCTACCTCCTGCTCCATGGCGAGCTGCCGAACGCAGCCCAGGAGGCGGAGTTCGAGCACACCATCACCCGCCACACGATGGTGCATGAGCAGATCCACCACTTCTACCGCGGCTTCCGCCGCGACGCCCACCCGATGGCGGTGCTGTGCGGCGTCACCGGCGCGCTGTCGGCCTTCTACCACGACTCCACCGACATCCATGACCCGCGCCAGCGCGAGGTCGCGTCGCACCGGCTGATCGCCAAGCTGCCGACCCTGGCGGCCATGGCCTACAAGTACTCGATCGGCCAGCCCTTCATGTATCCGCGGAACGACCTCAGCTTCGCGGAGAACTTCCTGTACATGACCTTCGCCGTGCCGGCGGAGCAGTACAAGGTGAACCCGGTGCTGTCCCGCGCCATGGACCGCATCCTGATCCTGCATGCCGATCACGAGCAGAACGCGTCGACCTCGACCGTGCGCCTCGCCGGCTCCAGCGGCGCCAACCCCTTCGCCTGCATCGCCGCCGGCATCGCCTCGCTGTGGGGCCCGGCCCATGGCGGCGCCAACGAGGCGGTGCTGAAGATGCTGGGCGAGATCGGCTCCAAGGACCGCGTCGGCGAGTTCGTCAAGCGCGCCAAGGACAAGGACGACCCGTTCCGCCTGATGGGCTTCGGCCACCGCGTCTACAAGAACTACGACCCGCGCGCCAAGGTGATGCGCGCCACCTGCTACGAGGTGCTGGAGGAGCTCGGCATCAAGGACCCGCTGCTCGACCTCGCCATGGCGCTGGAGAAGATCGCGCTGGAGGACGAGTATTTTGTCGAGCGCAAGCTGTACCCGAATGTGGATTTCTATTCGGGCATCATCCTGAAGGCGATGGGCTTCCCGACCAGCATGTTCACCGTGCTGTTCGCGGTGGCCCGCACCGTCGGCTGGATCGCCCAGTGGACCGAGATGATCGGCGATCCGCACCAGAAGATCGGGCGTCCGCGCCAGCTCTTCACCGGGCATACGCCGCGCGACTTCGTGCCGCTGAGCGAGCGTGGCTAAACCGGGCAACACCCGGATCGACCGCACCGGCCCGCGCGCCCCAGGGCGCCCGGGCCGGCCGGTCGGCATTTCGACCATACCCCGGGCGGTGCCCCGGGCCGCGAACACGAACCGGGCCCCGCTGCGCGCCAAGCTCCGCGCTGCCGCCGCCATCGTCGCGGTCCTGGCCGGCGCGGCGCTGCTGACCTATCTGTTTTCCTGAACCGCCATCTTATCTTTCGTCATCCCCGCGGAAGCGGGGATTTTGTCGCTATCGACCGAAAGAGATTCCCGCTTTCGCGGGAATGACGTTGATATGAGATCAGCCGGTTTTCGGCCGCCGCCCCTGCCCGATCACATCGAGCACCACCTGCGCCGCCCGGTCGCCAGGCACGGCACCATCCGGCAGCCGCATCATCCGCGCCACCTCGTCATAGGCCGCGCGCTGGGCGGCGACGGCGGCCGGATCGGTCAGCAGCCGGTCCACCGCCTCCGCGAGCTTCTCCGGCGTGCAGTTCTCCTGCAGCAGCTCCGGCACCGCCGGCCGGTCCAGCATGATGTTGACCAGATTGGCGTATTTGGTCGTCAGCATGCGCCGGACGACGAAGGCCGAGAGGGGATTGACGCGATAGGCGATGATGCTCGGCACCCGCGCCAGCCCCAGCTCCAGCGCCACGGTGCCGGAGGCAGCGAGCGCCGCATCGCTGGCGGCGAAGGCATCG
>NZ_JANX01000565.1 GCF_000767795.1 Inquilinus limosus MP06
GATTCGGCGACCCCGCACGCGCTCAGGCACAGCTTCGCCACCCATCTCCTGGCCGGCGGCGGCGATTTGCGCACGATCCAGGAGCTGCTGGGCCACGCCGCCCTGTCGACCACCCAGCGCTACACCGACATCGACACCGAGCGGCTGATGACCGTCTACGCCGACGCCCACCCCCGGGCGCGGCGCAGCACCGGCTGACCCTACCGCCCCCTCACCGTCATTGCGAGGAGGCGAAGCCGACGAAGCAATCCATGGTCCAGCGCGAGCGGCTGTATGGATTGCTTCGCTGCGCTCGCAATGACGATGTCGGAAGGCGGCTTCAAGCCGGCGGCAGCCCGTTCTCGAAGCAGTAGTACAGCGTCGGGAAACTGTGCCTGAGCGCCACCGCGTCGGGCCGCACCGCCTCGGGCGCCTCGCCGCGCACCAGCACCCGGGCGACCAGCTCGGCGATCGCCTCCATCTCGCGCTCGCGCATGCCGAAGCGGGTGACCTCGATGGTGCCGATGCGCAGCCCGCCGGGGAAGTCCCAGTCCTCCTTGCGGTCGGACGGCAGCAGGTTCTTGTTCACGATCAGGTTGGCGCGTTCCAGGGTCTGCGCCGCCGCCAGGCCGCGGCCGAAGCCGCGGGCGTCGGCGATCGCCTGATGCGTGGTGGTGAAGCCCTTATGCGCCCCCAGCATCGGCACGCCGCGCTCCTGCAGCGCCCGCGCCAGGGCCCGGGCATTGGCGACGATCTGGGCCTGCAGCGCTTCGCCGAAGGCGATCGCCTCCGCCGTCGCCAGGGCCAGCGCCGCCACCCGGTTGACCTGGTGCGTCGCCGCCCAGACCGGGAACACCGCGGTCGTCACCGCCTCGGTGATCGCCGGATCGTCCCACAGGAGGATGCCGGATTGCGGGCCGGCGAAGGTCTTGCCGGCCGAGCCGGTGACGATGTCCGCGCCCTCCTTCAGCGGGTCCTGGAACTGGCCGCCGCCGATCAGCCCCAGCTGGTGCGCCGCGTCGAAGAAGAAGCGGCCGCCCCACTCCGCGATCACCTCGCGCATCGCCGCCACCGGCTGCGGGAACAGCGTCATCGACAGGCCCAGCGCGACCAGCTTCGGCCGGGCCAGCGGCGCCGCCCGGCGGAACAGGTCGAGGTCGACCACCAGCTCCTCCGGGTCCATGGGCAAGTCGACGATGGTGCGGCCCATGGCGCCGGCCGGGCCGTCATGCCGGTTCGAGGAGTGGCCGCCGGTCGGCTGCGCCGCCGTCATCACCACGTCGCCCGGCGCGGTCAGCGCGGTGTAGACCACGGCGTTGCCGATCATCGAGGCGCAGAGCCGGTGGTCGGCGTAGCTGCAGCGGAAGTGGCGCTTCAGCAGCTCGACGCACAGCGCCTCGACCTCGTCGATATGGCGGGTGCCGGCGAACCAGCGGTTGACCCGGCCGATATGGCCCTCCGCCGCCCGCGTCCCGATCTCCGCCGCCAGCAGCGCCCGCACGCCGGGGCTGGTCGGCGCCTCGGGCGCCAGCAGGTTGATGCAGTCCTCGCCGCGCCACTGCGCGTTGCGGCCGACCGCGGCCTTGACCGCCTCGCCCATCGCCGCCGGGTCGGCGCAGGCATCCAGCACGGCCCGCGCCGCGGCCAGCGCCTCGCGGTCATGCACCTCGATGCGGTTCGACAGATCCGGTGAATCCATGATCGCGCCTCCTGTTCGGTCGGAATCAGGCTACGGCGAAATCATCGGCAACGGATTTCGATTTGCGCGACCGGAATTTCCGTCGTGGAATGTGCCGACGCTGCTGCGGAGAAATCCATGAAAAGCCCGGACCGTGCCCGCCCTGCCCCGCCCGAGCTCGACGCCATCGACCGGCGCATCCTCGACGCGCTGCAGGAGGACAACCAGATCACCAACCTGGCGCTGGCCGAGCGGGTCGGCCTGTCGCCGCCGGCCTGCCTGAAGCGGGTGCGCCGGCTGCGCCAGGAGCGGGTGGTGGTGCGCGACGTGGCGCTGGTCGACCCGGAGCGGGTGGGCCAGACCATCGTCGCCTTCGTCGGGGTCGAGCTGGACCGCCAGCGCGAGGACGTGCTGGCCGCCTTCGAGCGCAAGATCGCGGCCGAGCCGGAGGTGCAGCAATGCTATTTCGTGTCCGGCGAGACCGACTACCTGCTGGTGGTCACCTGCCGCGACATGGAGGCCTACAACCTGTTCTGCCGCCGGGTGCTGGCCAACGAGCACAACATCAAGCGCTTCCGCACCAGCTTCAACCTGTCCCGGGTGAAGTACGAGACCAAGGTGCCGATCGGGACGTGACGCGTCAGCCCGACCGCCGCCTCCGGTTCACCGCCCGCCGGTTCCGAGGTCGTCGGAATGCCCGGCCTTGACGCGGGGCCATTGGACGATGGGACGGTCGCCGACGCGATAGAAATGCTCGCCTTCCCACCGCGGCCAGCCGGCCGGCGAATCCTCCCAAGGCTCCTGCCGCCCATAGACGGTGAGGTCGAGCAGGGCGTAGCTGTTGCCCATCACCTCGACGCCGCGCTGCGTGGTCCAGTAGGTCTCGAACACCTCCGATCCCTGCCGCAGGTAGCAGACGATGTGCATCATGCCCACCCGGCGCCCGACCAGGAGCGTCTTGAGCGCGTCCCGGTCGGCCGCGTACCAGGGCATCTCCCAGCCCATGAAGTCGCGGTACCGGGCGCTCTCCTCATACGGGCCCTGGCAGATCGTGGCGTAGGTGACGTCGCGGGACTGCAGGAAGGACAGCTCGCGGACCTGGGCCGTGTAGAGGGAGCAGCCCTCGCACTGCTCCGCCGCCGGGTGGCCGGCGTGCCACATGAAGTAGTAGGCGATGAGGATCCGGCGCCCCTCGAACACGTCCAGCAGCGTCGTCGGGCCATGGTCGCCGATGAGCGGCGTGGCGCCGTCCACCGCGACCATGGGCAGCCGCCGGCGGGCGGCCGCGAGGGCATCGCCCTCCCGGGTATGGGCCTTCTCCCGGGCCCGCAACGCGTCCAGCTCCGCCTGGAAGGTGCTGCGGTCGACGATCCTGGGCGCGGCAGGATGATTGGTGTCTTTGGTCATCTCGCTCTCCCCTTTTCGACAGAGAGGCAGGTTAGCGCCGGACGTCGGAGCGGGATGAGTGACAAATGTGGCGGGATTCGATGCCCATCCCATGGCAGCGCCCCGCCCATCCGGACCATGGACCCGGTGACCTCGATGCCCTGCGCGTTCGGCCGCCATCCGCGTCAACACGAAGTCCATTGCATTGTTGCGCATTTTTGTTCATGATACGTTCTATGCACAAGGCGACCTCCGTCCCGACCCCGCAGCCGACCGCCCCAGGCCTCGACCCTGCCGAGGCCGAGCGCGCCGGGCGCATGCTCGACCGGCTGGCCGAGATGGCGATGGAGCAGGCGGAGGCGACGCACAAGGCCCTGCTGGCCGCCGTCGCCGCCGGCGAGGCGACCCAGGCCAAGGAGTTCGGCCTCGCCTTCGACCGCGCCTCCCGCGGCGTCCGCCGCAGCCTGGCGCTGCAGGTCCTGCTCGCCCGCAAGCGGCAGGAGATCGCGGCCAAGGCCGCCGCCGAGGCCAGGAGCCGGGCCGCGGAGACGGAGACGCGCCGCCAGCGGGTGGCCCGCGCCGTCAGCTGCTCGGTCGCCGCCGACCGCGACCTCGATGCCGACACCTGCGAGGCGCATATCGCCGCGATGTGGAAACGGCTGGTCGACGACCCGGAGATCGATGCCGGCCTCGCCGGGCAGCCGCTGGAGGCGATCGTCTTCCAGCTCTGCCGCGACATGCGCATCCGCCCCGACCCCGCCTGGCTGAACCCGGACTATTCCGGCGCCGACTGGTTCGGCCGCCGCCGCAGGGCCGCCGCCGCGGAGGGGGAGCCGGACGACAAGCCTCCCGCGCCCTGGTGGCCGGAGGACGGGCCGGATGCCGGCCGCTACTGGCATCTCGACCAGAGCGACAGGATCCCGGTCCAGGGCTGGTACGACATCGAGACCGGCGAACGGCTCCGCTGCGCCCCCTGGCTGCTCAA
>NZ_JANX01000566.1 GCF_000767795.1 Inquilinus limosus MP06
CTTGCCGATCATGTCCCAGACCGCGTCGATGCCGCGATTCTCCAGCGCCGAGCATTGCAGCACCGGCGGGGTCCAGCCGCCCGTGCCGCGCAGCAGCGCCAAAGCGTGGCGGTACTCGGCGGCGGCATGGTTGGCGGCGCCCTTCCGGTCGCCGTCCGCCTTGTTCACCACCAGGATGTCGGCGACCTCGACGATGCCGCGCTTGATGCCCTGCAGCTCGTCGCCGGCGCCGGGCAGCAGCAGCAGCAGGAAGACGTCGACCATCTGCGCCACCGCGGTCTCGGACTGGCCGACGCCGACGGTCTCGACGATCACCACGTCATGGCCGGCGGCCTCGCACAGCAGCAGGGTCTCGCGGGTGCGCCGCGCCACCCCGCCCAGCGTGCTGCCGGCGGGCGAGGGGCGGATGAAGGCGGCCGGGTCGCGGGTCAGCAGCTCCATCCGCGTCTTGTCACCCAGGATCGACCCGCCGGAGCGCTGCGACGACGGGTCGACCGCCAGCACCGCGACGCGGTGGCCCTGGCCGGTCAGATGCAGGCCGAGGGATTCGATAAAGGTCGACTTGCCGACGCCGGGCGGGCCGGAGATGCCGATGCGGACGGCGCCGCCCGCGGCCGGGGCCAGCGCCTCCAGCAGCGCCTCGGCCCGCTCGCGATGGTCGGCGCGTCGGGATTCGACCAGGGTGATGGCGCGGGCCAGGGCGCGGCGGTCGCCGTCCCGGATCCGTGCCGCAATGCCCTCGATCGTCTCCGCCGTCACCCGCACCGCTCCATGTGCAGCTTTTAAGCATTTCATGTGCTGATTCGCGCGAATACATGCACATGTTCATGCACATGGAAGCTAGGCGATTTGCCGGGGCTGCGTCCAATCTTCGACCTTCGGCTCCGGCCCCACCCGCCGCAGCCCCGGCCGCGGCGGCAGGTCGGCCGGCTGCTTCAGGTCGCGGACCAGGCCCAGCCGCTCCAGCCCCAGCAGCAGCCACCAGCCGGGGTCGGCCTGGCCGGGCTCGACGCCCAGCCGCGCCGAGTCCGGGAAGGCGTGGTGGTTGCCGTGCCAGGACTCGCCGAAGGTGACCAGGCCGCACCAGCGGATGTTGTAGCCCTGTACCGCCACGCCCTCGACCCGCCAGCCTTGATCACCCCGGCGATGGGCGAAATGGCCGACCAGCCAGTGCCCTGTCAGCGACACCGCCACCCGCACCGGCACGCCCCAGACCAGCCAGGGCAGCCCGCCGACGCTCCAGAACAGGACGGCCCAGGGCAGCTGCTGCAGCATCCAGCTGCGCTCCAGGATCCGATAGAATCGGTCGTTCAGAATCCGGGCCTCCGGCGCGAAGCGGGGCGGGCGGTCCAGCACCAGCCGGCAATGCATCTGCCACCAGGCGTCGCGCAGCAGCCCGGCGCGGTGGGCGTGCAGGTCGTGGCACTCGGCCTGGCGCTGCGCCCAGTCGCGGGTGTCGTGCAGCCGCATCATGCCGATCGGCCCGGCCATGCCGACCAGCGTGCCGAGATAGACCATGAGATGCTCCAGCCACAGCGGGGCCGCGAAGCTGCGATGGATCAGGAGCCGGTGCATGCCGACGGAATGGCCGGCGCAGATGGTCACGGCAGTGGTGGCGACGAACAGCGCCACCGCACTCCAGCTCGTGGCGAAGGGGGCGAGGCCGAGCGCCGCGACGGTCATGCCGCCGGTCCACAGCGAGCGGGCGGGCGCCCATTCCACCCGGCCCCGCACGGCGCTGGTGTCGGGTTCGGCGATCATCCGGGCGGTGGAGAGGCAGGCCATCGGATCCTCCGGCAGGGTTGCGCCAGGTGATGAGGTTCGGTATTTAGATATTTACCTAACTATGAGGCGGAGATGTCTGTCAATGGTTAGTTAACTACCTAAATGATGGTGCCGGTTTGGCGACAGGAAGGACCATGCAACGCGTCTTCGAAGCCCTGGCCTCGGCCCCCCGCCGCAAGATCCTGGCCTATCTCGCCCATGCCGAGTTGAGCGCGGGTGAGATCGCGTCGCGTTTCGAGATGTCGAAGCCGTCGATCTCGCAGCATCTCAGCGTGCTCGAGGCGGCCGGGCTGATCGCCGGGGAGAAGCGCGGCCAGTACATCTATTACCGGCTGCTGCAGGACAACCTGGCCAACACGCTGAATGGCTTCGTCCAGGATGTGTGCCCGGTCGCCCGGCCGCTGAAGAAGGAGAGCGCGCGGCTGGCCAAGGCGAAGCAGGAGGGCTGAGGCGAGGACTCAGCCGGGTCCGCCGATCTGCGCCGAGATACGCGCGGCGGCGTCCTGCAGCGCCGCCAGCGCCTCCGCCTGGGAGACGGTGTTGCCCCGCTGCGGCAGGAAGGGCAGGGTCAGCGCCGCAACCGCCAGTCCCGAAGGGTCGAGCACCGGCGCGCTCATGTCGGTCAGGCCGGGGGCGGTCTCGCTCGGCGCCAGGTCGTGGCCCGCCGCGGCGATGCCTTCCAGCCGCGTCTGAATATCCCCGGCCGGGATCTCGTCTCGCTCCGCCATCGCCCGCACCATCTCGCCGCGCCGCGGCTCGCGCTGGAAGGCGGTGAGGATGCGGGCGGAGACAAGGTGCATCGACAGCGGGAACACCGCGCCCAGCTTCACCGTCCAGCCCATCGGCCGGTCCGGCTCGGCCTGGGCCAGGATCAGGAAATGCCCGCCGCTGGCCATGCTGAGATGGCAGGCGAGGCCAACCTGGGCGGCCAGGCTCTCCATCACCGGCAGCGCCGCCTGCTGCAGCCGTCGGGTCGGCGGATGCTGGGTGCCGAGCTGGAACAGCCGCAGCGTCAGCCGGTACTCGCCGGTCTTCGGGTCGCGGGCGACATAGCCGCGCCGCTCCAGCACCCCGAGCATGCGGAAGATCTCGCCGACCGACCGGCCGACCCGCGCCGCCAGCGACTTCTGGTTGATACCGCCGGGCTCGGCCGCCAGCGCCTCCAGCAGGTCCAGCCCCTTCTCCAGCGCCGGGGCGCCGGGCCGGGCCGCACCGTTGTCGTCGCCGGCATTGACATCGCGATCCATCTGGTCTTCCATATTTGAAATCATAACGACACCAATGAAATTAGAGCATCGTCAAGATGCCCGACATCGGAGGAGCGCCATGAAGATGCTGTCCCCGGAAGCGGTGGAGCATTACCGGACCCACGGCTACCACGCCCCGATCCGGGTGCTGTCGCCCGACGAGGCAACGCAGATCCGCCGCCATCTCGAAGCCCATGAGAGCGTGCACGGGACGCTGAAGGGCCCGATGCGCCACAAGAGCCACCTCCTGTTCACCTGGCTGGACGGGCTGATCCGCCATCCCGCCATCCTCGACGCGGTCGAGGATATCATCGGCCCGAACATCCTGGTCTGGGGTTCGAGCTTCTTCATCAAGGAGCCGCGCGACCCCGGCTTCGTCTCCTGGCACCAGGATTCGACCTATTGGGGCCTCGACCCGGCCGACATCGTCACCGCCTGGGTGGCGCTGTCCGAGAGCACGGCCGAGAACGGGGCGATGCGGGTGATCCCGGACAGCCACCTGATGGAGCAGGTGCCGCATCGCGACACCTTCGCCGCCAACAACCTGCTGTCGCGCGGCCAGGAGATCGCGGTCGAGGTCGACGAGGCGCAGGCCCGGATGCTCGAGCTGCAGCCCGGCGAGATGTCGCTGCACCATGTCCGGCTGATCCACGGCTCCGACCCCAACCCGTCGGGCAAGCGCCGGATCGGCTTCGCCATCCGCTACCTGCCGACCTATGTCCGCCAGGTCGTCGGCACCCATGACGCGGCGACGCTGGTCCGCGGCGTCGACGAGTTCGGCAATTTCGAGCCGGAGCAGCGGCCGGACTCCGACCTGTCGGAAGCCGCGCTGGCCTTCCACGCCCAGATCACCGGCGCGCATCAGCAGATCCTGATGCGCGGCACGGATCGCAAGCCGGCCGCATAGCCAGAAAGCGTTGCCTCTCCCGCTTGCGGGAGAGGTCGGAGACGCGAAGCGGCTCCGGGTGAGGGGATTTTTGTCGAGGCCGGGACC
>NZ_JANX01000567.1 GCF_000767795.1 Inquilinus limosus MP06
CTGGGCTTCGGAAGGGGATCGACGGTGCTCGACATCAACGGATCGCTGTTGCGCCGCGGCCGCGGTCACGGCGCCCGGACAGGAAAGGGGCGGATCGTGGCAAGTTTACGCGGCCGCGTCACGGCCCCGGAGCGACATCCCGCGGCCGTCTTCCGCAACTCCTTCGCGCCATTCACAAAATTGCCTCGGATGATATAGGCAGCGGCAAGGCGTCGTGCGATAAGGCGCCATGATCGTCACCTGCCCCAGCTGTTCGACCCGTTACCTCGTCGATCCGGCGGCGATCGGCCCCGACGGCCGGCGCGTCAAATGCGCCCGTTGCGGCCATCTGTGGCGCGAATCGGCGGTCGAGCCGGTGACGACGGCGGCACCTGTCGCGGCCGAACCGCAGCCGGTGCTGGTCGGGCCGGCGGGCACGCAGGCGGCGCCCCCTCCCCCCTCGACCGCGGGGCACATCACCAACCTGCCGGTGGTGATCAAACCGCGCCGGCGCGACGGGCCGGCGGTCGGCGTGGCGCTCGCGGTGCTGCTGGTCGGCGGGCTGGCCGGGGTCGGCTATTTCGCGCGCGACTCGATCGTCCGCTTCTGGCCGCCGGCGATCCGCCTCTACGACACCATCGGCGTGCCGGTGGCCGAGCCGATGGAGACCGGCGCGCTGGGCCGCGGCCTGGTGCTGCAGGATCTCGAGGTCCGGCGCGTCGCCGCCGGCAGCGGCCAGCAGGTGGTGGTCACCGGCCGGGTCGAGAACCGCGCCCTGCTGACCCGCCCGGTGCCGCCGATCGAGGTGCGCCTGCTGGACGCCAGCCGCACCGTGGTGGCGCGCATGCCGCTGGTGGTGACCGCCGAGCGGCTGGCGCCCGACCAGTCGGTGCAGGTGGCGGCGACGGTCGAGATGGTGCCCGAGGCCGCCACCCGGCTGGAGATCGGCGCGCAGACCGGCACCGGGCCTTAGGCTTGGTTCACGGTCCCTTTCCTACAGCTCCCCCTTGTCATCCTCGGGCTTGACCCGGCAATGACAGGAAGGGGAATGCCTGGGATCCGATGCCAACGCCTGATCTACAGATCCGTCATGGCGAGCCCCGCAGGGGCGTGGCCCTCCAGCGGCACCGCCCCCTGGATGGCCATGTCGCTACGCTCCTCGCCATGACGGTGAGGTCATGGCCGAACAGCCATCGAGTGCCGGCGATCAGCTGACCCCGAACCGCGCCCGCCAGCGCTCGATATCGGCCAGCGAGACATTGCCGCCGCACAGGATCAGCGCCACCCGCGCATCGGCCGGCAGCCGGTCCTTCAGCCGCAGCGCCGCGGCCCAGGTGCAGCCGGCGGCGGGCTCGGTCACCACCTTGGCCTGCTCGGCCAGCACCTGCACGCCGCGCACCGCCTCGGCATCAGGCACCACCAGCACCTCCTCCACCGCGTCGCGCACGATGGCCAGGGTGCGCTCGGAGACCGAGGGCGCGCCGAGGGTGGTGGAGATCGAGGTGACGGCCGGCAGACGCACCGGCTGGCCGGCGGCCAGCGCCTGGCTCATGGCGTCGGCGCCCTCGGTCTCGACGCCCCAGATCCGGATGTCCGGCCGCAGCGCCTTCACCGCGGTGATGACGCCGGAGATCATACCGCCGCCGCCGATCGAAGCGATGATGTCGGTGGTGTCGGGCGCGTCCTCCAGCAGCTCGAGGCCCATCGTGCCCTGGCCGGAGATCACGCGCGGGTCGTCGAAGGGATGGATCAGGGTGCGGCCGGCGGCGGCCTGGCGCTCGGCCTCGGCGAAGGCGGCGGCGATGTCGGCCACCAGCACCACCTCCGCCCCCTCGGCGCGGGTGCCGGCGACGTAGTTCTCCGGCGTCACATTCGGCATGATCAGTGTCGCGTCCAGCCCCAGCACCCGGGCGGCATAGGCGACGCCGAGCGCGTGGTTGCCGCCGGAGACCGCGACCACCCCGGCCGCCCGCTCCGCCTCGCCCAGGCTGAGCATGGCGTTGAAGGCGCCGCGCGCCTTGAACGAGCCGCCATGCTGCAGCAGCTCCAGCTTCGCCGCCACCGGCCGGCCGAGCAGGCTGCCCAGCAGCTCGCGCGGCAGGGTCGGGGTGCGCAGCACATGGGGGGCAATGCGGGCGCGCGCGGCGCGGATCGTCTCGAGCGTGATCGCCGTCACGGGTGGTCCTCGTCCTGGCGGAATCGGGGCCGCGCTCAGAACTGGCGCAGCAGCCTCTGTATATAGTCCCGCTCCAGCGGCGAAGACGAGCGGCCATTGAGGCGCTGGCGCAGCTCATCGAGGATGGCGCGGGCGCGCTCGGTGTCGAACTGGGTCGGCACCTTGGTGTCGCCCTCCGAATTGGACGTCCCCTGGCCGTCCGGCTTCTCGAGCTCGCGGCCCAGCGGGTCCTGGTTCGCAGAGCGGCGGCCCGGCTGGCCCGGGCCGGTCATGCCCGGCTGCAGGGCCATGTTCTCCATCATCTGCTGCGCCAGCCCCTGCAGCCCCTGCTGCAGCTGGTCCAGCGCCTCGGTCTGCGACGGCACGGCGCCGCCGGGGTCGCCCTGGGCCAGGGCCTCGCCCGACTGCTTCATCGCCCGCTCGGCCCGGCCCAGCGGCATCGGGATGTCACCGCCCATGTCGCCGAGCTCGCGCATCATCTCGCCCAGCGCCCGGCGCAGCGCCTCCTGGGTCTGAGCGTTCTGCTCCGGCGTGCCGTCCTGCGGCTGCTGCGAGGACTGGCCCTCCTCGCCCTGCTGGGCCTGCTGCTGGCGGTAGGTCTGGTCCAGCAGCTGGCGCTGGGCGTTGGTCAGCTTCTGCAGGTCCTTCAGCAGGTTCATGGCGCGCTGCTGAGCCTGGGCCTGCTCCTGGCTCATCTGCCCCATGCGCATGTTTTCCATCATGTTCTGCATCTGGGACAGAAGCTGCCGCGCCTGGTCCTTGGCGCCGGATTCCGACAGCTGCTGCATCTTGTCGATCATGTCCTGGAACTGCTTCTGGTCCATGATCTGCGCGTCCGGCGGGATCGGCGTCTCGGCCAGCTCGCCGCGCTGCATCTTCTGCTGCATCTGCTCGGCCATCGCCTGCAGGTAGCGGTCCATCGCCCGGCGCAGCTCGTCGGTCAGCTGCCTGATCTCCTCGTCGCTGGCGTTGCGCTCCAGCGCATCGGCCAGGCGCTGCTGGGCGTCGCGCAGCGACCGCTCGGCCAGCGACATGTCGCCGTCCTCGATCCTGAGCGCGGTGTCCCACAACAGGTCGCGCAGCGCCGCGACATGCGGCTTCGGGTCCTGGGCGAAGAACAGCCGCCGCGCCGCGGTGCGCAGCGCCAGGAACACCACCTTGTCGTCGTAATAGCGGTCCGGCCGCTGCGACAGCATGTCGAGCGTCTCGGCCACGGTCTCCGACTGGTCCGGCTGCAGCGTCAGGGTGCGGCGCTGCTCGATGATGGCGCGGGCCACCGGGTGGTGGAACTCGCGCTCCGGCAGCGCCACCCGCTCCGGCGCGGACTTCGTGCTCTGCCCCGCCGCGTCGGTCGCGGTCAGCACGATGTCGACCGCCTGCCCGGCCCAGGCATGCGGCGTCAGGTCCTGGTAGCTGGTGGTCTTGAGCTCCTTCGGCCAGCGCCCCGGCACGGAGAGCGGGATGGTCAGCGGCGCCGGGTCCAGCACCGCCGGCGCGCCGGGCGCCAGGGTCAGGGTCGCGGTCAGGGTGGCGATGCCGTAATCGTCGCCGGCGGTGGCGTCGATCCGCAGCGCCTGGCGCTCGGTCGGCTTCGGCTTGTCGGTGAAGGAGACGGTCGGCGGCGCGTCGGGCAGCACCTTGACCGGCCAGTCGCCCAGGGTGGTGCCGTCCTGGCTGACGCTGAGCCGGTCGCCGCCGGTGATCTTGGCCTGCAGCTCGTAGTTGCCGCCCTCGATCGGGGCAAAGGCCGTGTCGCTGCCGGCGAGGCTGAGGGTCGGGGCCTCGTCGCCGCCGGCGACCCGGCCGACCAGGGCGCTGCCGGTCGGAATCTCCACCGGCCCCGGCGCCGGCTGGCCGGCCCCGGGC
>NZ_JANX01000568.1 GCF_000767795.1 Inquilinus limosus MP06
CTGGGCCTGGTCGGCGCGCTGCCGGCGGCGGCCGAGGCCGCGCGGATCGCCGGGGCCGAGCGGCCCTTCGCCAGGGTGACGGAGGCGACGGCGGCCGGCCTCGCCTACATCCCGGCCGACCGCAAGAAGGAGGGGCTGCTGCTGCCGCACAGCATCGCCTTCAACCTGCTGCTGCCGACCCTGGCGCGGCCGGCGCGGGGCCTGCGCGACCGGGCGGCGGAGGCGGCGACCGTCGCCGATCTGGCGAAGCGGCTGACCATCAAGGGCGACACGGCGCGCCCGGTGCAGGCGCTGTCCGGCGGCAACCAGCAGAAGGTGGCGCTGGCCAAGTGGCTGCCGCTGGCGCCCCGCGTGCTGCTGCTGAACGACCCCACGCGGGGCGTCGATGTCGAGACCAAGCGGGAGATCTACGTCATGCTGCGGGCGCTGGCGGCGCAGGGGAAGGCGGTGGTGCTGCTCAGCTCCGACACGCCCGAGCTGGTGCATCTCTGCGACCGGGTGGCGGTGATGTTCGCCGGCCGCACGGTGGCGACGCTGGAACGGCCGGGCATCAGCGAGGAGGCGATCGTCGGCGCCGCCATGGGCGTCGCGGCGCCGGGGCTGGCGGCATGAGCCTCTATCGGGCGATCCAGGGCCGCCGGCACCACGGGCTGCGCGGGCTGTACCTGATCGTGGCGCTGTTCCTGGCGCTCTATGTCGCGTTGTTCCCGGGGCTGGTCAGCGTCGAGGGCTTCGCCAAGTTCACCCAGAACTGGTTCCCGCTGGCGCTGGTGGCGATGGCCCAGGCGATGATCATGCTGACCGGCGGCATCAACCTCGCCGTCGGCGCCATGGTCAGCCTCGGCGCCGTGGTCGCGGCCACCAGCTTCGACGGGATGATGGGCGTGCCCGGCGGGGTGCTGGCCGTGGCCGCGATCGGCCTCGCGGTCGGGGCCGGGGCGGGGGCGATCGTGGCGTTGTTCCGGCTGCCGGCGATCATCGTCACCCTGGCCGGGTCCTTCATCCTCGGCGGCGCCGCCCTGCTGGTGCTGCCGCGGCCGGGCGGCGACGTGCCGGACTGGCTGTCGGAGCTGCTGGCCGGCCACCAGCCGGTGGCGGCGCTGCTGCTGGTGCTGCTGGCCGTCGCCTGGAAGCTGTATTTGGCGACGCCGATCGGCCTCGGCCTCTATGCCGCCGGCGACAACCCGGTCGGCGCCTACCGCTCCGGCGTGCCGGTCGACCTGGCCAAGGTCGTGGCCTATGCCGTCAGCTTCATGCTGGCGGCGCTGGCCGGGCTGTTCGTGGCGGCGCAGACCGGGTCGGGCGACCCGGTGATCGGCACGCCCTTCACCCTCAACTCCATCGCCGCGGCGGTGCTGGGCGGGGTCGGCTTCCTCGGCGGGGCCGGCACCATGCGCGGCGCCATCGCCGGCAGCCTGCTGCTCAGCGTCATGATCAACGTCATGTTCTTCCTGGGCTTCCCGCCCGTGGCACAATACATCGCCCAGGGGCTGATCATCGTCGGCGCCGTGGCGCTGCCGCAGATCCATCAGCGCTGGAGGCGGGCATGACCGCGATCGCGACCAGGTTGCCCGCGATCCTGCGGCACAAGGTGGTGCTGGCCTGGCTGGTGGTGGCCGTGGTCTGGATCGCCGCCAGCCTGCTGACCCGCGGCTTCGGCGCCTATGGCCATCTGCGCTACCTGCTGGAACTCGCGGCCGTGATCGGCCTGGTCGCCGCCGGGCAGACCCTGGTGGTGATCGGCGGCGGCATCGACCTCGCCGTCGGCGCGGTGATCACGGTGACGGCGATCCTGCTGCCGCTGCTGTCGGTGGCCTGGGACCCGACCGGCCTGGTCGGGGTGACGGCGACGCTGCTGGTGGCGGCCGGGATCGGCTTCCTCAACGGAATCGGCATCGCGGCGCTGCGGGTGCATCCGCTGATCATGACCCTGGCGATGGCGACGCTGCTGCAGGGCCTCCTCGTCATCGTCGCCGGCGGCAGCGCCATCACCGTGCGCAACCCGGTGGTGGAATGGCTCGGCTCCGCCCGCCCGGCCGGGGTGCCGGTCGGCATCCTGCTGTGGCTCCTGGTCTCGGCCGGGGTGCTGATGCTGCTGCACCGGACCGCGGCGGGCGCGCGGATCTTCGCCCTCGGCACCAGCCCCCTGGCGGCGCGGCTGTCCGGCGTCGATATCGGGCGGACCACCGTGCTGCTGTACACGCTCAGCGGCCTCGCCGCCGGCATCGCCGGGGTGCTGGTGCTGGGCATGAACCGGCAGGGCTATGTCGGCATCGGCGACCCGTATCTCCTGACCTCGATCGCCGCGGTGGTGCTGGGCGGCACCTCGATCCTGGGCGGGCGCGGCACCTATGCCGGCACCATCCCGGGGGCGATCCTGCTGGTCACCATCACCGCGCTGATCACCGTGGTGAACGCCTCGCCCGGCTGGCGCAGCATCCTGTTCGGCGGGCTGATCCTGGGCCTGCTGCTGCTGTCGGGGCGCGAGGCGAGGCGCTAGCCGATCCGGTACAGCCGGCGGGCGTTGTCGTGGAACAGGGCCCGCTGCTCGGCCGGGGTCAGGTCGGCGGTGAAGGCCTTGAAGCCGTCCCAGACATGGTCGAAGGCGGCGTGCAGCCCGGCCACCGGGAAGTCGCTGGCGAACAGCGACCGGCCGGGGCCGAAGGCGTCCAGGCAGGTCAGCACCACCGCGCGCAGGCTCTCCGGCGTCCAGTGATGGTCATAGGCCACGAGGTCGGAGATCTTGAGATGCACGTTCGGCTCGCGCCCCAGCGCCGCCAGGCCGGCGCGCCAGCGGGCCATGCCCTCCGGGTCGCGGTCGGCCGGGCTGCCGCAATGGTTCAGGATGAAGGTCTGGCCCGGGAAGTCGCGCACCAGCCGCAGCGCATCCGCCATCTGTCCGGGATAGATCATCAGGTCGAAGGACAGGCCGAGCCCCTCCAGCCGGGCCAGGCCGCGGCGCCAGGCCGGGTCGTCCATCCGGTCCGACCGGGCGGCGAAGCTGCGCGCCGGGTCCGGGTGCCAGCTCAGGATGTCGCGGATGCCGACGACGCGCGGGAAGGCCGCCTGCCGCTCCAGCAGCGCCGGCGCGTCCGGGGAGTCGAGCGGCACATGGGCGACGTAGCGCGCGGCGACGCAGCGGCGATCGTCCAGCGTCTCCAGCCATTCGGTCTCCGCCACCGGGTCGGCGGGGTCCCAGCCGGCCTCGACATGCACGGTCGCGACCACGCGCTGGTTCCGCGCATCGGCCCGGTAGTCGGCCGGCAGGTAGTTGCGGCGCAGCGGCGCGTTGTCGCCGAACACCATCTCGCCCCGCGCCGGGCGCAGCCAGGGATGGCGGTCCAGCGACAGGTCCCAGAGATGGTGGTGCGCGTCGATGATCGGGCCGTCATAGGGCTGGGTCACGAAGCCTCTCCTGCAGGATGTCCGCTTTGCGTCGGATCGATGACAACGTTGTCTTGACAGATAGCCCGCCGCTGCCGTCTAAGAAAGCCCAATGACGGGGACCGGTACAGGGAAGGGAGCGGCGATCGTGGCCGACGGCATCATCGAGCAGGACATGCTGCATGACGGGATCCGGGGCGTGCCCCCGGGCGCCGGGCCGATCCCGCTCGACGCCGTGGCGGCGCAGGGCTGGCACCCGGCCGAGGGCACCATGTCGCTGCCGGTGCTGACCCTGGACGAGGAGGCCTTCGCCGGCAACCGGGCGCTGATGCTGCGCTACGCGGCGGAGCAGGGGGCGGCGATCGCCCCGCATTCCAAGACGCCGATGGCGCCGGCCCTGGCGGCCTCGCTGGTCGCGGCCGGGGCCTGGGGCACCACGGTGGCCGATATTCGCCAGGCCGCGGTGATGCTGCGCGCCGGGCTGAACCGGCTGATCCTGGCCAACCAGGTCGGCGGCCCGGGCGGCGCCCGACGCCTGGCCCGGCTGCACGAGGCCTATCCCCGGGCCGAGATCTACGCCTTCGTCGATTCCCCGGAAGCCGCGGTGTCGCTCGACGCCGCCTGGGCCGAGGC
>NZ_JANX01000569.1 GCF_000767795.1 Inquilinus limosus MP06
AGATGGGCGTAGCGGGTGAAGGTGAGACCAGGGTCTCCGGCCGGCGCTGCAACCGGGGGCTGGGCCTCCGTGCGCTGGGCCTCAGCCTGCGGCTCCGGCGCCTCTGCGGCGAGGGCGCGGGCGCCGGCCGCCTCAGCCAGCTGCATGCCGATCTCGGCGAGGCGCGTGAGCATCTCGCATTGCTGCAGCGCGCAGCCGCGGCCATAGGCCTGGACATCGAAATCGGCAGGGATCTCCTTCATGGAACATATCATGAACGAGATTCGCGGGCGAGCGCAATGAACATTGTGTTTGGTGATTGGTCGCCTCGCTGTCCTGATGACAGTGAGCCAGGATCGTCATTGCGACCCCGTCCTTGAGCCGGGGGAATCCATCCAGGGGCCGGTGCGCATCGGCCCCTGGATGGATTCGTCGGCTTCGCCTCCTCGCAATGACGGCTTTTTATGGGCGCGGCCGGCCGCCTACTGCCCGCCGGCGAGGTCCTGGCGGATCAGCTCGACCAGCCCGTCGAACACGTCCTCGGTGCCGCCGATGCGCTGGCGGCGGGCGCCGTCGCCGCCGGTCAGGAACGCCGCCTGCTCGGTGAACTTCATCCGGGTGCGGCTATCGGCCCGCAGCAGCTCGACCGTCGCCAGCGACGCCGAGACCCGCTGGCCGCCGAAGGTCATCTCATAGGCGTAGAGGATCCGCTGGCCCGGCACGATGTCCAGATACCGGGCGTGGAACGTCATCTCCTGCCCGTCAGGCATCCGCCAATGCTTGGCTTCGACCCCGCCGACGCGGAAGTCGAACAGGTCCTCCAGCACCGTCCACTCCGGGTGGCAGTCGGTCCAGCGCCGCTTCAGCGCCGGCTCCGCCCAGAAGCGGAAGGCGTGCGCCGGGCTGCCGGGCAGGTCGCGCTCGACGACAAAGGTGTGATGGTCGACGGTGCTCACGGCGTCTCCTCGGGGATCTCGTGCATCAGGGCCTCCAGCCGGTCGAAGGCGGCGTTGAGGGCGGCTTCGCGGTCGCGCACCCAGTCGGCGATCACGGTCAGGGCGGCGGGCCGCAGGCTATAGGTGCGGGCACGGCCGGCCTTGCGCGAGACGACGATGCCGCTGTCCTCCAGCACCTTGAGGTGCTTCACCGCCGAGGGCAGCCGCATCCCCGCCGGCTCGGCCAGTTGCTTGACCGTGGCCGGGCCGCGGCTGAGGCGCTCGGCCATGCCGCGGCGGTTCGGGTCGGACAGGGCGATGAAGATGCGGTCGAGGGCCTGCGGCTGCACCTCTCACGCTCCCGGCGCGTCGCGCAGGAAGCGGTCCGGCATCGCCTCGCGATAGGGGAACATCGAGAAGTAGGGCCGCGCCTCGCGCAGCGTGCGCCGCATCGACGGCCGCGCCAGCAGCCGCTCGAAATAGGCGGCGAGGTTCGGATACGCCGCCTCGAACGGATGTACCATCGAGGCGTAGAACAGCGCCGGCGACGCGGCGCAGTCGGCCAGGGTAAAGCGGTCGCCGATCGCCCATTCCCTGCCGGCGAGATGCGCGTCGAGCATAGCGTAGGCGGTATCGAGCGACCGCCGCGCCTCGTCCACCCCGTACGGGTCGCGGCTCTCCGCCGGGCGCAGCCGGTCGCCGACGATCCGCTGCATCGGCACGGCGACATAGAGATCGAAGGCGCGGTCCCACAGCCGGGCGTCGAGCGCCTGATCCCCATCCTCCGGCAGCATCGGGGCCGGGCCGGGATAATGCCGCTGGACGTATTCGATGATGATGCTGGTCTCGGCGACCACGCGGTCGCGCGAGGTGTCGTGCAGGACCGGGATCTTGCCGACCGGCCATTTTGCCATCAGTGCTCCCGCCTCGCCCGGGTCCTGCAGATCGACCGTCACGGACTGGAACGCAGTGCCGTTCTCGTAGAAGGCGATCAGGACCTTGTGACAGAAGGAGGCCAGCGGGTGGAGGTACAGGGTCAAGGCCATCGGTCCGCCTCCATAGTTTCCTTACAAGGAAACTATTCGAAGCTGATGGCGAGAGCAACAACAGTTTCCGACCTTGGAAACCGTCAACCCTTCACCGCCCCGGCCGACAGGCCCTCGACCAGGAAGCGCTGGAGGTAGACGAAGCCCAGCGCGATCGGCACCACGGCGAGGACCGAGGCCGCCATCAGCCCGCCCCAGTCAGTCAGGTGCGAGCCCTTGAACAGCATGATGCCGGGCGTCAGCGTCCGCCGGGCGTCGCTGTTGATCAGCACATAGCCGAACATGAACTCGTTCCAGGCCGTGACGAAGGCGAAGACCGCGGTGGCGAAGATGCCGGGCGCCGAGACCGGCAGCAGCACCCGCAGGATGAAGCCGGTGCGGGAGCAGCCGTCGATCTCCGATGCATCCTCGAGCTCGCGCGGCACGGCGTCGAAGAAGCCCTTCAGCATGAAGGTGCAGAGCGGGATGGTGAAGGTGCAGTAGACGATGATCAGCGCCGCATAGGTCGACAGCAGGCCGAGGCGCTGCATCAGGATGTAGAGCGGCACCAGCAGCAGCACGCCCGGGATCATCTGCGACAGCAAGAGCGCGCCGCCGACCAGCCGCGACAGCGACAGATAGGCCCAGCGGCTGAGCGCATAGCTGCAGAACACCGAGACGGTGATGGTCAGGATGGTCGATCCGGCGGCGACGATCAGGCTGTTGCGGAAATAGGTCAGGAACTCGCTGTCCAGCAGCACCCGGGTGAAGTTGGACAGGGTCGGGGCATCGATCCAGAAGCTGGGGTCGGCGCTGCGCACCTCCGCCACCGGCTTCAGCGCCGTGTCGATCATCCACAGGAATGGGAACAGGCTGTAGGCCGCGAACAGGATCAGCGTGCCGTAGGTCAGCAGGCCGCGCAGCGACCGCTGGGAGGTGCCGACGACCATCAGCCCTCCCGCCGGCGCCTTGCGACGCCGTAGTGGTAGACGAAGAACAGGCTGGCCAGGAACGCCATCGACATCGAGGCCACGGCGCAGGCGGCGCCGACGTCGAAATCCTGCATGGCGTAGCGGTAGATCATGATCGGCAGCGTCTCCGACGCGTTCAGCGGGCCGCCTTCGGTCATCACCCAGATGAAGTCGAAGTTGATCGCGGTCCAGACGATGTGGATGAAGATCAGGGTCAGCGACACGGTGCGCAGATGCGGCAGGGTGATGACCCGGAAGCGGCGCCAGGCCCCTGCCCCGTCCACCGCCGCGGCCTCGTGCAGCTCGCGCGGGATCGCCTGCAGCGCGGCCAGCAGGCTGAGGGTGTAGAAGGGATAGCTGCGCCAGATGTTGACGAAGGTGACGGTCAGCAGCGCCGTGTCCATCTGGCCGAGCCAGGGATAGGGCGCGTCGAGCAGGCCCAGCTTCACCATCCAGATGTTCAGGATCCCGTAGTCGGGCGTCAGCATCCAGGTCCAGTTCAGCCCGGCGACGGCGATCGGGATCACCCAGGGGATGATGATCAGGCCGCGGAAGATGGCCCGGAAGCGCACCGGCTGTGCCAGGGCGACGGCGGAGGCGAGGCCGAGCGCGTATTCGCCGGCGACCGACAGGCCGGTCCAGATGGCGGTGTTCCAGAGCGCCGGCAGGAAGTCGCCGTCCTCCCACACCGTCAGGTAGTTGTCCCAGCCGGCGAAGCCGGCGGCGGTCGGGTTGACCAGGTTGACGTAATGCAGGCTGTCCCACAGCACCCGCAGCAGCGGATAGGCGACCAGCACCAGGACCAGGATTCCGGCCGGCGCCAGGAACACCAGCGCGGCGCGCCGAATCCGGGCGGCGCGGGTCGGATGGCGGCGGGTGTCGGCAGGCCGCGGCGGCGCCGATGCGCGTATCCCGATCTCGGCCGCAGCCTTCATGACGATGTCCTCTGACGCTGCTTGAACTGAAGGGCCGGAGCCACCCCCTCACCCGAAATCGCTCCGCGATTTCGACCTTTCCCCGAGGGAGAGGTAAATTCCCTCTCCTCGGGGCTATCGGATTCACGCATCTCGGAAGTGAGTTTTTTTAAGTCCCCCCTCCCCTTGC
>NZ_JANX01000570.1 GCF_000767795.1 Inquilinus limosus MP06
GATCCGGTCGGCGAACAGCACGCCGCCCTCGGCCGTGAACAGGCCCCAGCGGATGCCGTCCGGGATCAGGAAGGGGAAGCGGCGCGCCAGCTCCTCCGGCGGCAGCAGCTCATAATCGGCGCCGAGCGCGTCGAGCGGGGCGCGGCAGCCATCGGCCCAGTCGCCCTCGCCCCGACTGAAGGCGATCGAGCCGCAATTCTCGTAGTGACGCACGCCGGCGGCGGCCCAGACCTCGTCCCAGGCGGCATAGGCGTCCATCGCCATGCGGGTGTAGCCGGGCGAGTTCGGATACAGCGCGCGGATCAGCCGGTGGTTGTCCCAGGACGCGGCGGACGGGTTCGGGATCGGCCCCCGCTCCAGCAGCGTGACGGTCTCTCCGGCTCGGGCCAGGTGCCAGGCGGTGGCGAGCCCCATCACCCCGGCGCCGACGACGATGCTGGTCATGTGCGAGTCCTTCACACCTTATGCTGTCATGCTCGAGCTCGATCCGGGCATCCGGAGACTGTCGAGACCTTCTGGATTGTCGGGTCAAGCCCGGCAATGACAAAGAGGCGGGGCCCGGCCCCTCCGATCAGGCCCCTTGCCCCTGCAGCGTCTCCACCGCCAGCCGGGCGGCGGCGAGGTCTTCCAGGGCGGTGCCGACCGACTTGAACAGGGTGATCTCGTCCGCCGAGCCGCGGCCCGAGGCTGTGCCGCGGGTCAGGTCGTGCAGGTCGGCCAGGATCGCGTCCTCGCCGATCACGCCGGCGCGGAGCGGCTGCAGCAGGTCGCCGGCCTCGGCCAGGGCGCCGGCGCGGGTGTCGACGAAGATCCGCGCCCGGCACACCGCCTCGTCGTCGCTCTCGCGCATCGCCGGCAGGTAGGCGCCGGCGAGGTCGAGATGGCTGCCGGGCTTCAGCCAGGCGCCATGCACGATCGGTGCGCGCGACTGGGTGGCGCAGGAGATGATGTCCGCCTCGCGCACCGCGGCTTCGAGATCGGCCGCGGCGCGGACCGGCAGGCCTTCCGCCGCCAGCGTCTTCGCCAGCTCCGCCGCCTGCTCCGGCCGGCGGGCCCAGATCGCGATGTCCTTGAGTGGCCGGACCGCGACGTGGGCCCGGATGAAATGCGGCGCCAGCGCGCCGGCGCCGACCATCACCATGCGCGACGCGTCCGGCCGGGCCAGGTAGTCGGCGGCCAGGGCCGAGGCCGCGGCGGTGCGGCGGTTGGTCAGGGTCGGCCCGTCCATGATCGCCCGCGGCACGCCGGTGGCGCCGTCGAGCAGTAGGTAGGAGCCGACGATGAAGGGCAGGTCCCTCGCCGGGTTGCCCGGCATCAGCGACACCAGCTTGATGCCGATCGCCTGCTCCCGCTCCCAGGCCGGCATGATCAGCAGCGTGGCGTCGCCGGCCGCGGTCGGCATGGTGTGGTGATGGCGCAGCGGCGCCTCCACCTCGCGGCGGAAGGCTTGGCGCAGCGCCTCGATCAGGGCGCGTGTGTCGATCGCCCGGTCGAGGGCGGCGGCATCGATGGCGAGCATGGCGATGTCTTCAGCGCTGGCCGGCGGCGGGCAGGGCCGGGCGGGCCGGATCGCCGTTGCGGTTGGCGGTGGCCGGGACGCCGGGGCGCTGCCGCGCCTTCAGCCCATCCAGATCCTTCTGGGTGGCGGCCAGCCGCGTCTCCAGCCGGCGCATGCGCAGGCCGGTGGCGAAGCGGCCGAACCACAGCGCCAGCCCGCCGATCAGCACGCCGAGCAGCAGCGGCAGCAGCGCCACCAGATACAGCGGCGCGTCGATCCGGAACGGCAGCGGCCAGAGGCCGAGCGTCACCAGCTCGCGGTTGCTGATCGCGAAGGACAGCAGCAGCAGGGCGAAGGGGATGGTGACGATCCAGGCGATGTACCGCACAGGCTATCCCTCGTGGTGGCCGGGGCCCGACGCCGCGGGCCGGTCATTCATCGGTGTTCAGACGCTCGCGCAGCTGCTTGCCGGTCTTGAAGAACGGCACCAACTTCTCCGCCACGTCCACCGCCACGCCGGTGCGCGGGTTGCGCCCGGTGCGGGCGTCGCGCCGCTTCACCGAGAAGGCGCCGAAGCCGCGCAGCTCGACCCGCTGGCCGTCCGCGAGGGCCGCGGTGATGCGGTCGAAGATGGTGGTGACGATGCGCTCGACATCGCGCTGGTAGAGGTGCGGATTGCGCTCGGCAAGCCGCATGATCAGTTCGGACTTGGTCATGTCTCCCGGATCCCTGTCCGCCGCCTTTTTGTCGACACGGATAGCCGCATCGCCTCGCTTGAGTTGACGGCAAGCCGGGATGGTGCCAGCCCGGCTTGCCGAAATCAAGGACAAGTGCTTCTGGACAAAGGGATTTCCGGCGCCGCCGATCATTCGGCCGGGCGCATCTCCCGGGCCGTCGCGCCGAAGCGGCCGCGGACCACCAGCAGCGTCGCGGCCAGACCGCACAGCGCCGCGAAGGACACCCACAGCCCGGGCATCGCCGTGTTGCCGGTCTGCTGGATCAGCCAAGTGCAGATCGCCGGGGTGAAGCCGCCGAAGGTCGCGGTGGCCAGGCTGTAGGCCAGCGAAAAGCCGCTGGTGCGCACATCCTCGGGCATGATCTCGGTCAGGAACGGGATCATCGCGCCGTTATAGCTGCCATAGAGGAAGGACAGCCACAGCTCGACCTCCAGCAGCCGGCCGAAGGAGGGGGCGTCGACCAGCCACAGCATCGCCGGGTAGGCGGTGACCAGCATCAGCACGGTGCAGGCGACCAGGATCGGCGTGCGGCCGATACGGTCGGACAGGGCGCCCGACAACGGCAGCCAGATCAGGTTGGTGATGCCGACGCACAGCGTCACCGTCAGGCTGTCGATGTCGGCGAGGTGCAGCGCCTGCTTGCCGAAGGTCGGGGTGTAGGCGGTGATCAGGTAAAAGCTGACCGTGGTCATCGTCACCAGCAGCATGCCGAGCAGGACGATGGCCCAGTTGTCGGCCAGCGAGCGCATGATCTGGGCCACGGTCGGGCGGCGGTGCGCCCGGGCCTGGAAGGCCTCGGTCTCCTCCAGCGAGCGGCGCAGCAAGAAGATCAGCGGCACGATCAGGCAGCCGACCAGAAGCGGCACCCGCCAGCCCCACAGCGCGACCTGGTCCGGCGGCAGCAGCACACTGAGCAGCACGCCGATCAGGGCGGCGACGATCACCGCCACCTGCTGGCTGCCGGACTGCCAGGAGGCATAGAAGCCCTTGTGGCCCGGGGTCGCGATCTCGGTCAGGTAGACCGAGACGCCGCCCAGCTCGACCCCGGCCGAGAAGCCCTGCAGCAGCCGGCCGAGCAGGACCAGCAGCGGCGCCAGCAGGCCCAGCGTCTCATAGCCGGGCAGCAGGCCGATGGTCAGGGTGCCGACCGCCATCAGCCCGAGCGTCAGCAGGAGGCCGGCGCGCCGGCCGTGCCGGTCGATATAGGCGCCGAGCACCAGGGCGCCGAGCGGCCGCATCAGGAACCCGGCCCCGAAGGTGCCGAGCGACAGCATCAGCGTGGCGAATTCGCTGCCGGTCGGAAAGAAGACCTTGCCGATATACGACGCGTAGTAGCCGTAGACCATGAAGTCGTACATCTCCAGGAAGTTGCCGCTGGAGACGCGGAGGACGGCCATCGCCTTGGATCGGGAGGGGGCGGCAGCGCTCATGAGGGAGCCTTTCGGAATCGAAACCGGCGTCGTCTTTCCCCCCGCCTTCGTCCCTCGGCCTGTCGAGACCGGTTGTCAATGGGGGAACGGCGACAGCTGTCTTTCAGGCTCACGAGACGCCTTTCTCACCGTCATTGCGAGCGTAGCGAAGCAATGACGGTTCTAGGGACCGCAGACGGAACAAAAGAAGGTAATGCCTAACCGAACTGGACTGGATTGTGGTCGCAATCGTCGAGGGAAGTGGTCTTTAAGAGCTTGATGATCAAGGGCTTAAGGTCCTCGTTGCGGTGATTGAATCGATAACAGGTTTCGCCGAGATAGAGATGAAAGAACTTTCTCGGCACA
>NZ_JANX01000571.1 GCF_000767795.1 Inquilinus limosus MP06
CGGCTGCGGCGGCGGGGGTAAAGAAAAGGCGCCGCCCGGAGGCGGCGCCTGTTCCATCGGACCGGCGGCCGGCTTCAGCGCGGCCCGACCGGCAGGGCGATGAAGCGCAGGTCGCCGCCGCTCTCGACCAGCAGCAGCACCGACTTCCGGCCGCCCTCGCGGGCTTCGGTCACCTTCTTGGCGACGTCGCCGGGGTTCGCCACCTCGGCCTGGCCGACCTCGACGATCACATCGCCGGCCTTCAGTCCCTTCTCGGCGGCCTGCGACCCGCTGGTGACGGCGGTGACCACGACGCCCTTCTGGTCGTCGGCCAGCGAGTACTGCTTCTTCAGCGCGTCGGTCAGCGCCGACAGCGTCACCCCGAGGGCATCGAGCTCCTGCGGCTTGGTGGCGTCGGGCTTGCTGTCCGGCGTGTCGGAGGCCAGCAAGCCGGATTGCTCGGCGGCTTCGAGCTCGCCCAGCGTCACCGGCAGATCCTTGCGCGCGCCCTTGCGCCAGACCGTCACCGAGACCTGCTTGTCGACCGGCGTGTCGGCGACCACGCGCGGCAGGCGCCGGCTCTCGGTGATCGGCTTGCCGTCGAACTGCAGGATGACGTCGCCGGTCTCGATCCCGGCCTTGGCGCCCGGGCCGCCATCGGTGACCCCGGCCACCAGGGCGCCTTCCGGCTTCTCCAGCCCCAGGCTCTCGGCGATCTCCGGCGTCACCGACTGGATCCGGACGCCGAGCCAGCCGCGCTTGGTGCGCCCGAACTCGATGATCTGGTCGACCACGCCGCGGGCCAGCGCCGAGGGGATGGCGAAGCCGATGCCGACCGATCCGCCCGAGGGAGAGTAGATGGCGGTGTTGATGCCGATCACCCGCCCGTCCATGTTGAACATCGGGCCGCCCGAATTGCCGCGGTTGATGGCGGCGTCGGTCTGCAGGAAGTCGTCATAGGGGCCGGCGTTGATCTCACGCGACCGCGCCGAGATGATGCCGGCCGTGACCGTGCCGCCGAGGCCGAACGGGTTGCCGATCGCCAGCACCCAGTCGCCGACCCGCATCCCGTCGCTGTCGCCGAACTCGACGAAGGGCAGCTTCTTGTCGGTCTCGACCTTCAGCACCGCCAGGTCGGTCTTGTCGTCGCGGCCGATCAGCTTGGCCTCGAGGCTGGTGTTGTCGTGCAGGACGACCGTGATCTCCTCGGCGCCTTCGATCACATGGTAGTTGGTGACGATGTAGCCGTTGTCCCGGACGATGAAGCCGGAGCCGAGCGCCGTGGCGTTGTGCGGCCGCGGCCGGTCGCCCTGGCCCTGGCCGCGCCGGTTGAAGAAGTCGCGGAAGAACTCATCGAACGGCGATCCCGGCGGGAATTGCGGCATCTCCGGCAGGTCCTGGCCGTCCTGGACCTTCTGGGTGGTCGAGATGTTGACCACCGCCGGCACCAGCCTCTCGGCCAGGTCGGCGAAGCTGTCGGGCGCCGGCGCGGCGCGGGCCACCCCTGACGCCAGGATGGCCGCCATCAGCATGGCCGTCATGACCAGCACCGTCGTGGCCCAGCGCAGCAGGGCAGTCTCTCCCACGGCGCGGGCGACGGCGACGGGGCCGGTCGGGCGGCGGGCAATCGGTCTGGTCACGAACGCTCTCCCTCGCTCAAAGCACGACGCCGGCCCCATTCGGGAGGCCGGCGTCGGTCATCATACACCCGATCGTGGCGAGAAACGGGCCTGCATCAGCCCGGGTTCCCCGGTGTCGCAGGCGCCGGCTGTGCCGGAACCTCGGGCACCGCCGGCGCGGGGGCCGGCGCCGGGCTGGGGCCCGACGGGGTCTGCTGGGTCACCGCCGGCACCAGGCCGCGGCCGGTGGCGTCGTTGAAGTACTTGAAGAAGTCACCCTTCGGCGACAGCACCAGCGTGGTGCCGCTCGACCCCAGCGCGTTCTGGTAGGCCTGCAGGCTGCGGTAGAAGGAGAAGAACTGCGGATCGGCGCCGTAGGCGTCGGCCTGCACCTTGATGGCGTCGGCGTCGCCCTGGCCGCGCAGCTCCTGCGCCTTGCGCTCCGCCTCGGCCAGGAGGACGGTGCGCTCGCGGTCGGCGCTCGACTTGATCTGCGCCGAGTACTCGGCGCCCTGGGCGCGGTACTGTGCCGCCTCACGCTCACGCTCGGAGCGCATGCGGTCATAGACCGACTGCACCGTGCCCTCCGGCACGTCGGCGCGGACGATGCGGACATCGACGATCTCGATGCCCAGCGGCTTGGCGTTGGCTTCGACCTGGTCACGGATCGACCGCATGATCGGCCCGCGCTGCTCCGACAGCACGTCGAGCTGGTTGTAGTTGCCGAGCACGTTGCGCAGCGCGTTGTTGACGAAGCTGCTGATGCGGGTGCTGGCGGTGTTCTCGTTCCGCACCGACTGGAAGAACAGCAGCGGATCGGCGATGCGGTAGCGGGCATAGCTGTCGACGTCGAGGCGGCGCTGGTCGGACAGGATCACCTGTTCGACCGGCGGGTCCACGTCCAGCACGCGCTTCTCGTAGAACTGCACGTTCTGGACGACCGGCAGCTTCAGCTTCAACCCGGGCTCGGATTCGATCTTCACCACCTCGCCGAACTGCAGGACCAGCGCCTGCTCGTTCTGGCCGACGGTGTAGAGGGAATCGACCAGCACCAGGCCGGCGACGACGATGACGGCGCCGAGGGCGGCAAGCTTGGCGTTCATGTTACTGCCCTCCCCGCTGGGCCGGAGCCGCGGCCGGCTTGTTGATCAGCTCGTTCAGCGGCAGGTAGGGCAGCACGCCCTGGCCGCCGACGGCATCGTCGATCAGGATCTTGTTCGAACCCTTCAGCACGCTCTCCAGCGTCTCCAGATAGAAGCGCTCGGCCGTGATCTCCGGCGCCGCGCGGTAGGATTGCAGCACCGAGGTGAAGCGGGCCGTGTCGCCCTGGGCCTTGGCCACCACCTGCTCGCGATAGGCCTCGGCCTCCTGCACCACCCGCGCGGCGTCGCCTCGGGCGCGCGGCACGATGTCGTTGCGGTAGGTCTCGGCGTCGTTGCGCAGCCGGTCCTGGTCCTGGCGGGCGCGCTGCACGTCGTCGAAGGCGTCGATCACCTGCTGCGGCGGCGCCACCTTCTGCAGCTGCACCTGGTCGATCACCACGCCGGCCCCGGGGCGGCCCGGGGTGCCGTAGCTGTCCAGCGTCGCCTGCAGCAGGCGCCGGGCATCCTGCTCGATCCGGCCACGCGCCTCGTTCAGCGCCGGCTGGATCTCGGTGCGGCCGATCACCTCGCGCATCGCGCTCTCCGCCGCCACCTTCACCGTGGCGTCGGCGTTCTTGATGTTGAACAGGTAGGCGACCGGGTCGGAGATGCGCCACAGCACGACGAAATCGATGTCGATGATGTTCTCGTCGCCGGTCAGCATCTGGCTCTCATCCGGCACGTCGCGGGGGCTGGCCCGTCCCTCGCCGCTGCTGAAGCCGATCTCGATCCGGTTCTGCGTCGTCACCGACGGCTTGGTCACAGTCTCGATCGGCGCCGGCAGGTGATAGCGCAGGCCGGGCTGCTCGGTCCTGACATAGGCGCCGAATCGCTGGACCACGCCCAGCTCGTCCGGCTGCACCCGGTAGATGCCGGTCAGCAGCCAGCCGATGATGATCACCACGATGGCGACCAGGATGCCACGGCCGCCGCCGAAGCCCTTGGGCATGACCTGGCGGAACCGGTCCTGCCCGCGCCGGATCATGTCCTCGATATCGGCCTGGCTGGGACCGCCGCCGCGCCCCCAGGGATTCTGTCCGCCGCCTTGCGGTGATCCGCCCCACGGTCCGCCGCCGCCGCCACCACCGCCTTGATTACTCCACGGCATCCAGTTCCCTTCCCCCGTCGACCGCCCTGTCATCCCGGGCGCCGGATGCTATATCTCGGCGCGACGGGCAGCAAATGTGGAGCCTGTCATATTGGACAAAGGGCAGGAAGTTCAACCATGGCAAACGGCCGGGCGATGGTCACAGAAGC
>NZ_JANX01000572.1 GCF_000767795.1 Inquilinus limosus MP06
GCGCACCGCCGCGGGGGCGGAGGGCAGGGCCACCGGGCTTGCCATCGGCCGCAGCGCATTCGGGCCGGCCGGCTGAAGCGACCCCGGGGCGCCGACCAGCCGGGCGTCATAATAGGAGGCGCCGGCCATGGCGCAGGGGATGATCAGATCGACCGGCGTGCCGATCGGCAGCCGGCCGGCGCTGTCGGGATAGGTGCCGATCACGCCGGTGCCGACCCGGCACGATCCGCGGCCGACATCGGCGGTGACGTTGACCTGCAGCTGCAGATGGTAGGCGGGGGCCTGTGCCAGGGCCGGCAGGACGGCCGGCAGCAAGAACCCAAGGGCGGCGGCAAGAAGAAGCGGTTGTCTCATCGTCGCAAATCCTTCGAAGCCCCGGCGCGATGCCGGCCATGGATGGCACACGACGCTGCAGCCGGCCGGGCCGCCGCCGGTCGATTCCGTCTCCAGGACTATGCCCTGTCCCGCCGGGCGGCGGAAGCGGAGCGGGGCCGTCAGCCGGCGTTGCGCTGCCGGTAGGCCCAGACCGAGGCCGGAGGGATGTTGGCCGTGACGAAGCCGACCCGGCGGCCATCCAGCCCCAGCTTGTCGCGCTGCAGCGGCGAGGAGAAGGCGTAGGTGTAGAGCACGACCTGCCGTCCCTTCGGCATCACCGAATAGGCCGAATCGAGGATAGCCTGCTGCTCCTCATGCGTCAGCAGCAGCATCGGGATGCCGCACAGAGTGGTGCCGACCTTGCCGACCACCTCGGGCGGCAGGATCTCGCCCAGGCGGCGGGCGTCGCCCTCGATCACATGGATGCCGGGGAAGGTCTCGCGTAGATGCCGCGCCATCTCCGGGTTGATCTCGAGCACATAGAGCCGGTCGGCCGGCACGCCGCGCTCCAGGATGCCGCGGGTGATGGCCCCGGTACCGCCGCCCAGCTCGACCACATATTCGTCGGGGGCGCGCCGGATCTCCTGCGTCAGCCGGCGCTTCAGGGCGGGGGAGGACGGCGTCACCGACCCGACCTCGCGGGGATTGGCGAGCCAGCGGCGGAAGAACAGCCAGGGGTTCATGTCCGGCCGGTCTGGGCCGGCTTTGCGGTCGGTCATCAAGCGACGGGTCCTTACGATGTCGAACGGATGGAGGCGTCCGATCCTCCGGGCGACGCACGCTAGATGCTCCGTTCCGCCTCCGATCGCAAGCGCGTCGCGTCGATCCGGCCGCATTGTGCGGGCCGGGACGGCGGCTCGGGCGATGGCGGCGATGTTGTGGTCTTTATCTGCATTTTTCTGGATTTGCGAGCATTGAAAGTAATCGATCTGGAGTCTTCCGATTACATTGCACCGGCCAGCCATGTCTCCATCGTGGCACCGGACGCGGGCTCGCCGGATTGGGACGAGGCCGCACCCGGCATCTCGTGTTCGACGGGAGGGGGCTCCGCATCATGCGCCGATTCTTTCGCAGCCTTGTGGCGCGGCAGAGCTCGTCGCCGGTGCTACGGCAGCCATCCATGCCGGGGCCGAGGCGCAGCCGGCGGCCACCGGCTGGTGAAACCGACATACGACAGGCCGCTGTCGTTCCATCGGGTCCTCGGCGGCCCGGTGAGCGCATCACCGGCAGGGCCTGGTAGGAAGAGCTACATCGGCAGCCGTTTTCCGGCGGCCCGGACATCCTTCCGTAGCGGTACCGGCCGTATCCGGACCCTGGACCGGACAGGCCCCGACGCGGCCGGGCCTGTCGTCCGACGCGCTGCTGTCATGCCGCAGGCGCCGGGCGACGGGGCCGCCGATGGTTGACGGCGCCCCTCGCCGGGACAGATATGGAGCCCGGCCCTGCCGCCCAAGCAACCATCGGTGCGTTTCCTCATGACGGACACAACATTCGACCGGCCTGTGCCGGCCCCCGCCAACACCACCGGCCGGATCGTCGTGGCCAGCCTGGTCGGCACCGCCATCGAGTTCTACGACTTCTACATCTACGGCACGGCCGCGGCCCTGGTGTTCGGGCCGGTGTTCTTCCCGCAGGAATCGGACGCGGCGCAGCTGCTCCTCTCCTTCGCCACCTTCGCCATCGCCTTCATCGCCCGGCCGGTCGGCTCGGCCCTGCTGGGCCATTTCGGCGACCGCATCGGCCGCAAGGCGACGCTGGTGGCCTCGCTGCTGCTGATGGGCATCTCGACCACGCTGATCGGCGTGCTGCCGGGCTATGACGCGATCGGCTGGCTGGCGCCGGCGCTGCTGTGCCTGCTGCGCTTCGGCCAGGGGCTTGGCCTCGGCGGCGAATGGGGCGGGGCGGCGCTGCTGGCGGTGGAGAATGCGCCGGCCGGCAAGCGCGGCTGGTTCGGCATGTTCCCGCAGCTGGGCGCGCCGATCGGCTTCCTCGCCGCCAACGGGCTGTTCCTGCTGCTGGCGCTGGGGCTGGATGACGCGCAGTTCCGGTCCTGGGGCTGGCGCGTGCCGTTCCTGCTCAGCGCCGTGCTGGTGGCGGTCGGCCTCTATGTCCGGCTGAAGCTGGTCGAGACGCCGGTGTTCCGTGAAGCGATGGAGCGGCAGGAGCGGGTGCGGGTGCCGATCGGCGACGTGCTGGCCCGCTACACCCGGGTCACCGTCCTCGGCACCCTGGCGATGGTGTCGTGCTACGCCCTGTTCTACATCACCACGGTGTTCGCGCTGGGCTACGGCACCAAGTCGCTCGGCTATTCCCGCCAGGCCTTCCTGGGCCTGGAATGCTTCGCCATCATCTTTCTCGGCCTCGGCATCCCGCTCTCCTCCAGCCTCAGCGACCGTATCGGCCGGCGGCCGGTGCTGATCGTCGGCGGCATCCTGACGGTGCTGTTCGGCTTCGCCCTGGCGCCGCTGCTCGGCAGCGGTTCGGCGGTGCTGGTCACCCTGTTCCTGTGCCTCGGCCTGTTCCTGATGGGGCTGATCTTCGGCCCGATGGGTGCCTTCCTGCCGGAGCTGTTCCCGACCGGGGTGCGCTACACCGGCGCGTCGCTGACCTACAACCTCGCCGGCATCCTCGGCGCGTCGCTGGCGCCCTACATCGCCCAGACGCTGGTCGAGCAGGGCGGGCTCAGCTGGGTCGGCCTCTACATCAGCATCGCCGCGGTGATCAGCGTCGCCGCGGTCTGGCTGATCGGCGAGACCCACACCCAGGACCTGACCCGGGTGGCGGGCGACCGCTGAGGACGTCGAGGCGGGCGCGCCGGTCCGGCGCGTCCGCACTCCGTGACTGAAACCTCAGCGGGGTGCCCCGTTGAGCACGCTCCAGTCGATGCTGCGCGCCCAGTCGGAGAAGCCGTGCCAGCGGACCTCAGGGAAATTCCGTCGCAATGCTGGAATATCAGTGGAATAGCCGGTGTTTTTGAACCATTCATACATCAGCGCCAGATCCTCGCTCTGCTGCCGCGCGGCGGCGACCGGAATCTCCTGATAGGCGATCGGGCGGCCGATGGCCTGCGACAGGATCCTGGCCTGTTCCGTGCCGGACAGCTCGTCCCCGGCAATGTCGAAGCGCCGGCCGAAGACCTGCTCGCGCCGTTCCGTCAGCGCCACGGCGAAGGCGCCGATATCCGCCAGGGCCACCAGCTGCAGGGGGCGGCCGGCCGGCAGGGCGAAGGCGTACACCCCCTGGCGCAGCCCGTCGATCGCCCAGGGCGCGACGATGTTCTCCATGAAGGCGACCGGGGCGCTGATGGTGTAGGGCAGGCCGAGCCCGGCGATGTGCCGCTCGACCACATGCTTGCTGTCGAAATGCGGGACGCCCGTCTGCCGGTCGGCGCTGCCGACGGAGGAATAGATCAGGTGCCCGACGCCGGCCGCCTTCGCCGCATCGGCGGCGTGGATCCCCTGGCGGGTCTCTTCCTCCGTCCCGGCCTCGTAGCTGTTGCCCATCAGGTACATCGTGTCGACGCCCGCGGCCGCCTGCTGCACCGAGCCCGGGTCGCCGAGGTCGCCGGCGACGATCTCCAC
>NZ_JANX01000573.1 GCF_000767795.1 Inquilinus limosus MP06
GTTACCGACCAGGCTTTTGCAACCCCTTTTGGCTGCCTGCCGCTGCGTCGCTCTCTTTCGAGTTCGTCGCCGCGGCGTCGCCGTCGGTGGAGCGGTTTATAGGGGGGTGATCCGGGGCACGCAAGAGCTTTTTTGCACTTCCGTGAATTTCTTTTCGGAGCCCCCGGAACGCCTCTCTCAGAGCAGCCCGAGAGCCCGGAGCTCCTGCTGCAGATGGGCCGGCAGGTCACTCTCCGACGACGCCCCCAGGTCGCGTGGCGCCGTCTCCGGGTCGAGATAGCGCCAACCCTGGAAGGCACGCAGCGGCCGAGCTTCCACCGCCGTCAGCTCCGGGTGGTAGAGCAGCCGGCAATAGGTGTCGCCGTCCTCGTCGGTCACCATGAACATGTCGAGGATCGGCTGCCGCACCAGGATGACGTGGCGGATCACCCAGAAGATCGAGCCGCCGTCGATCAGGTCGTCCCGCCGTGTCGGCATGCGCTTGGTGTAGCCGTAGACGACCTCGCGCCCGTCGACGACATGGCGCCGGCCCTGCTGGACCGTGGCGAGCTGGGCCGGCTCGGAGATGCCGACGGCGACCTTCAACAGATGGACAGGCACTGTTCCTCCAGGACCGCACCGCCGCGGCCGGGTTCCGGACACCGGGCGCGCCCGGTCAACGCCCTGGATCAGAAGACCCAAACGGCCGGAGGATCAAGGGTTCGAATCGTCCCTGGCCAGCAGCGCTCGGGCGACGCGGGAGACCGGCGGCCGGTCGAGCACGCCGGAGATGAAGCGGGTGGCGTCGAGCAGCCGGTCCATGGCCACGCCGCTGGCGATGCCGAGGCCGTCGAGCAGGTAGACCACATCCTCGGTCGCGACGTTGCCGGTGGCGCCCTTGGCATAGGGGCAGCCGCCGAGCCCGGCCACAGCCGAATCGACCACGGCGACGCCGCGCTCCAGCGCCGCGTGGATGTTGGCGACGGCCATGCCGTAGGTATCGTGGAAATGGACCGCCAGCGAACCGCGCGGGATCCGCGCCGCCACCGCCTCGATCATCGCCACGGCCCTGCCCGGCGTGCCGACGCCGATGGTGTCGCCCAGGCTGATCTCGTAGCAGCCGAGATTGAACAGGGCGGCCGACACCTCGGCCACCTTCGCGGCTGGCACCTCTCCCTCATAGGGACAGCCGAGCACGCAGGAGACGTAGCCGCGCACCTTCAGCCCGGCCGTCCGGGCACGAGCCACGACCGGGGCGAATCGAGCCAGGCTCTCGGCGATCGAGCAGTTGATGTTGCGGCGGCTGAAGCTCTCCGAGGCGGCGCCGAACACCGCGATCTCGGTCGCCCCGACGGCCAGCGCGGCGTCGAGGCCGGTCTCGTTCGGCACCAGCACCGGATAGGAGATGCCGGGCGCGCGCGCGATGCGGGCCATCACCTCGGCCGAATCGGCCATCTGCGGCACCCATTTCGGGCTGACGAAGGCGCCGGCCTCGATCACCGTCAGCCCGGTGGCCGACAGAAGGTCGATCAGCCCGACCTTGGCCTCGAGCGGCACCACCGCCTTCTCGTTCTGCAGCCCGTCGCGCGGGCCGACCTCGACGATGCGGACCTGGGCCGGGAGCATCTCAGCCGGCCTCGAAGCCGATCAGGGCCACGCCTTCGTCGACCTGGTCGCCGGCGGCGAAGGGCAGGCTGGTGACGGTGCCGTCCGCCGGAGCCGCGACGGTGTGCTCCATCTTCATCGCCTCCAGCACGATCAGGGGCTGCCCCTTGGTCACCTTGGCGCCGGCCTCGACCAGCACCGCGATCACCCGGCCGGGCATCGGCGCGGTCAGCCGGCTACCGGCTGCCGCCTCCTCGCCGGCATGGGCCAGCGGGTCGACGATGCCGAACACCCGGTCGGCGCCGTCGCGCAGCACCGCGACACGCTCGTCGGCCGCCACGATCGTCGCCCGCACCGTGCGGTCGCCGAGCCGGGCGGTCAGTTCCCGCCCCGCCAGCGTGCCGCCGGCCTCGACCGGCCCGTCCGGCGTGCCGATCGAGAGGCCACCATGCCGGCGGTAGCGCACCGCCACCGCGATCTCGGCGTCGCGATCGGCCAGGCGCAGCGTCTCCTCCGCCTCGTCGTTCAGCCGCCAGCCATCGGCCAGGCCCCAGGGGCTGGCCCGGTCCCGCGCACGGCCGAGCACGAGGCCGAGCGCCGCGAGCGCGATGTCCTCGGAGGAGGCCGGCGCGGGCGGCGGCAGCAGCTCCGTCGCATGGCGGGCGATGAAGCCGGTGTCGAGCTCGGCGGCGGCGAAGGCCGGGTGGCGCGCGATCGCCCGCAGGAAGTCGAGATTGGTGGCCAGGCCGGCGATGCGCGCCTGGTCCAGCGCCCGCGCCAGCCGCCGCACCGCCGCCGGCCGGTCGATATCCCAGACGATCAGCTTGGCGATCATCGGGTCGTAATGGATCGAGATCGAATCGCCCTGGCGCACGCCCGAATCGACCCGGACATGCGGCGCAGCCTCGGGCAGGGCCAGATGCGCCAGCCGCCCGGTCTGCGGCAGGAAGCCGGCCTGCGGGTCCTCGGCATAGAGCCGGACCTCGATCGCGGCGCCGTTGATGGCGAGGTCGTCCTGGCCCAGCGGCAGCGTGCCGCCGGCCGCGACCAGCAGCTGCCATTCGACCAGGTCGAGCCCGGTGATCGCCTCGGTCACCGGATGCTCGACCTGCAGCCGGGTGTTCATCTCCATGAAGTAGAAGCGGCTGTCGGTGTCGAGGAGGAACTCGACTGTGCCGGCGCCGACATAGCCGATGGCCTTCGCGGCCGCGACCGCCGCCTCGCCCATCGCCTTGCGGATCGCGGGGTCGAGGCCGGGGGCCGGCGCCTCCTCCACCACCTTCTGGTGGCGGCGCTGGATCGAGCAGTCGCGCTCGAACAAGTAGACGCAATGGCCGTGGCCGTCGGCGAAGACCTGGATCTCGACATGGCGCGGCCGGGCCAGATAGCGCTCGATCAGCACCCGGTCATTGCCGAAGGAGGAGGCAGCCTCGCGCTGGGCGCCGGCCAGCTGGGCGGCGAAATCCTCCGCCCGCTCGACCACGCGCATGCCCTTGCCGCCGCCGCCGGCCGAGGCCTTGATCAGCACCGGGAAGCCGATCTTGGCCGCCTCCGCCGCCAGCCGGGCGGGGTCCTGGTCGGCCTCGTGATAGCCGGGCACCAGCGGCACGCCGGCCGCCGCCATCAGCGCCTTGGCCTCGCTCTTGCCGCCCATGGCGCGGATCGCCGACGGCGGCGGGCCGACGAAGGTGATGCCGGCCCGGGCGCAGGCTTCGGCGAACTCCGCATTCTCCGACAGGAAGCCATAGCCGGGATGGACCGCCTGGGCGCCGGTCGCCTTCGCCGCGGCCAGGATGGCGTCGACCCGCAAATAGCTCTCTCGCGCAGAGGCCGGCCCGATCCGGACCGCGGCATCGGCCTCGGCGACATGGCGCGCCCCGGTATCGGCGTCGGAATGGACCGCGACGGTGCGCAGGCCGAGGCGCCGCGCGGTGCGGATCACCCGGCAGGCGATCTCTCCCCGATTGGCGATCAGAAGCGTGTCGAACATTCCCGTCCCGGAACAGCCGCTTGATTTGAGCAACAATCTAACAGGGCTGGGCCGCGGCGCACGCGGGAAAACGAAAGCCTATTTCGGCCGGCCATCGGCCAGCACCAGCCGCGCCGCCAGGCCGAGGAAGACGACCCCGGTGAAGCCGTTCAGCAGCCGCGCCACGGCCGGCCGGCGGGACAGAACCCGGCCCACACCACCCGAGGACATCCCGACCAGGGCGTTGATGGTGGTGCCGGAGATGTTGCCGAGCGTGCCCAGCACCAGGATCTGCAGAACCGCGCTGTGCGCCGGGTCGACGAATTGCGGCAGGAAGGCGATGAAGAACAGCGCCACCTTCGGATTCAGGACATTGGTGACCATGCCGTCGAAGAAGATCC
>NZ_JANX01000574.1 GCF_000767795.1 Inquilinus limosus MP06
GTGCGGCAGCGGAGCGACGACGGCGCGGAACGCCGCGGCGCCGACGCCGAGGAACAGCGCGGCATAGATCGCGATCCGGGCCAGCCAGATCGCGGCCTCGACCGGGCGGTCGGCGATGTCCGCCGCCTGGGGCGGCGGCGCGGCGCCGGGCTCGCCGATCGAGAACACGACCGAACCGCCGACCGGGTGCCCGTCCTCCGACACCACGCGCCAGCTCAGCACATGGGTGCCGTGCCCCAGGCCGGCCGGCGCCGGGATCACCAGTGTCGCATCCTCCAGCCGGGCGTCGCCCAGCGCGATGGCCGTGCCGTCCGGCTGGACCAGCCGCAGCACCAGCGGCGACACCGGCTCGTTGAAGGTCAGGCGGAAGCTGTCCGGCCCGGCCGCGATCACGGCATTCTCCGCCGGCTCGGCCCGCAGCAGCGAGGCGTGGGCCCATGCAGCCTGCGGGACGAGGAGGGCCAGGACAAGAACCAGCCAGGCGCAGATCCGGCCCTGCGAGTCCTTTCTTGTCCCCCCTCCCCTTGCGGGAGGGGGGTAGGGGGAGGGGGCTCGGGCCGCAGGAGCTGACCTCGAGTATCGGAGCAAATACCCAAACACTCCGGCCATCGCAGGCCGGCGCCCTTCGATCGACAACCCCCTCCCCCTTTCCCCCTCCCGCGAGGGGAGGGGGGACTGATTTGCTGGGTCATCCGGGCGAAGCGTCGTCACTTCTTCGGCAGCAGCTTGAGGCCCGGCGCCGGGGTCTCGTAGTCGTCGGCGTCCTTGCCCTCGGCCGGAATCTCGATCCAGCGATCCGTCCCGGTCTCGCAGTCCTGGACCACCGGGAAGTACAGGTGCTGGCCGGGCGTCAGCCCGGCGGTCAGATAGCTGCGGAAGACGAACTCGTCATAGAATTCGTCCGGCAGCTTGCCGCCGCTCCATACCACCTCCTTCACCCCCTCGCTGGTCGGGGTGCCGTAGTAGTCGTAGGACGCGGCGTATTTGCCCTTCACCGTCTCCAGGGTCCAGCCGGGCTTCGGCATCGGCTTGACCGCGATCACCCCCTCGGGGATCTGGACGCGGATCCTGACGGTCGGCGAGCCCTCGCAGCCATGGGGCACGCGCAGCACCGCCTTATAGGTGCCGCCGACCGGCGCCTCCTGGGTTTCCAGCGTGACATGGGCGAAGGCCGGGGCGGTCGCGGCGAGCAGGGCCGCCACGGGCAGAATGGATTTCAGCATCATCTATCTCCTGGTCGCCGGCTTGGGCGGCAATGGTTGAATGAAAAGGGTCAGGCGTCGGCGGCGAGCAGGCGGCGCAGCGCGGCCAGCCGCTCCGGCTCGGGCGTGCCATAGGCGATGATGTCGTGGAACCGGCCCTCGGCATCCATCAGGTACACCATGGCCGAATGGTCCATCGTGTAGTCGCCGTCGGTGGTCGGCACCTTGCGCCAATACACGCGGTAGGATTTCGCCACGGCGGCGATCTCCTCCGGCGTGCCGGTCAGGCCGGTGATGCGCGGGTCGAAGGACTGCAGGTACTCCCGCAGCATCTCCGGCCGGTCGCGCTCCGGGTCGACGGTGATGAACAGCACGCGCAGCCGGTCGCCGTCCGGGCCCAGCGCCGCCAGCGCCTGCGACATCTCCCACAGCGTGGTCGGGCAGATCTCCGGGCAATGGGTGAAGCCGAAGAACACGGCGAAGGGCCGGCCCTTCAGGTCGGCGTCGGTCAGCGTCGCCCCGGTCTGGTCGGTCAGGCGGAACGGGCCGCCCGGCTCCGTTCCCAGCGCCACGACCCGGCCGGTGGCCGGATCCTTGGAATAGACCAGCAGGAAGCCGGCGGCGCCGACCAGGATGGCGGTGATGGCCAACAGCACTGGCACCAGGATGCGGGCGCGCATCTCAATGCTCCATCCCCGCACCGGTCGCGCCAATCGGCGCGACCTCGAAGGTGACGGCGATGGTGCCGGCCTTCTCGAAGGTCATGGTGCCGGCGAAGCTCTCGCCCGCCTTCAGCGGCCGCTTCAGGTCCATCATCATCAGGTGGAAGCCGCCGGGTGCCAGGGCCGCGGTGCCCTTGGCCGGCACGGGCACGCCGCCTTCGACCGGCCGCATGGTCATGACGCCGTCCTTCAGGCCCATCTCGTGGATCTCGACGCGGCCGGCGACCTCGGCCGTGACCGAGACCAGCCGGTCCGGCTCGGCCCCGTCATTGCGGATCTCGGCATAGCCGCCGCCGACCTTGGCGGCGGGCGGCGTGGCCCGGGCCCAGGGATGGACCACCTCGATCGGGCCGGACTTGAACTCATGGGCCGCGGCCGGGCCGATGGCCAGCAGGGCCAGCGCGGCGGCGACAGCGGCGGTGCGCAGATGCGCGAACAGGGACATGGGGATTGCTCCAGGCTGGCCGGGCGGCGCGTCTCTGGCGCCGGGCTCCGGCCGTGAACCGATGGGCCCGCCGCCGTGGCAGGCCCGGCTTGGATCACGCCTGGGCGGGTGGAGCTCTCGGATTGGCCGGCGAGCGCTGGGGCGCGGCGGCGACGGGGGCCAGGGGCAGGAGCGCGGGCTCGCTGCGGCCGGCCAGGTGCGGCACCAGCAGCACCGCGACGAAGCCCGGCACCGGGGCGCCGCTGAACATGGCGCAGCCGGTGGTGCAGCAATCGGGCAGGTGCGGATGGCCGGCCGGCAGGTCCTGGCGGGCGGGGATTGTCCCGTCATCGGTGCGGCAGAGGGCGGAGAGCGGGTCGAAGGCCGCGGGCGCGGCGCTGGCGCCGATGGCGAGGCCGCCGAGGATGGCCTGGACGAACAGCAGATAGGCCGCGCCCAGCGCGACCCACGATGCCCGTCTCCGTGCCCACCTCATGCGCACCGTCGGCGCTCCCCTTCTCTCCAGGCCGGGGATATCACGGTCGCGGCCGGGGGCAAACCCGGCCGCTCTGCGACATGGTGCCCCCGATCGCCCGCGCTGTCAGCCCTTGAAGCCGCGGGCCAGGGCGTCGGCATTGCGGGCCAGCAGGCCGAGATCGGTGCCGACCGCGACGAAGCGGTAGCCCCATTCGATGTAGCGCCGGGCCTCGGCCTCGACCGAGGTCAGGATGCCCGCCGGCTTGCCGATGGCGGTCAGGCGCCGCACGGCGTCCTGGATCGCGTCCTGCACCTCCGGGTGCTGGGAGTTGCCGATATGGCCCAGCGAGGCCGACAGGTCGGACGGGCCGATGAACACGCCGTCGACGCCGTCGACCGAGGCGATCTCCTCGATCCGCGCCAGCGCCTCGCCGGTCTCGACCTGCAGCAGCACGCAGATCTCGGCATCGGCCTTCTTCAGATAGTCGGTCACCCGGCCGTAATGGCTGCCGCGGCCGCTGGTGGTGATACCGCGGATGCCGGCGGGCGGATAGCGGCAGGCGGCCACGGCGCGGCGCGCCTCCTCGGCATTCTGGACGAACGGGATCAGCAGCGCCTGGGCGCCGATGTCGAGGATGCGCTTGATCAGCACCGGGTCGTTCCAGGCCGGCCGCACGATGCCCGTGGCCGTGCCGCGCGCGGCGGCCTGCAGCTGCGACAGCAGGTCCGGCAGCTCGTTCGGCGAATGCTCGGTGTCGAACAGGATCCAGTCGAAGCCGCTGTCGCCGACGATCTCGGCGACGATGTTGCTGCACAGGCTGCTCCACAGCCCGATCTGGGTCTGCCCGGCGGCCAGCGCCGCCTTGAACCGGTTCCGGTCGAGGTCCATCGGTGTTCCGTTCCTTGTCTCAGCGGGCCAGTCGTACCCGGCAGCCGCGGATGGTGGTCGGGCTGCCCTCGATCTCCACCTTGCCCTGCGCCGCCAGCTGGCGCAGCCGCCAGAAGCAGAAGGCGTCGGTGGCGAAGAAGCCGGTGATCGTGCCCATCGGCCGGCCGACCGCGCGGCCCGCCGGCATCCAGTCATCGCCGACCGCCGCCAGGATCTCCGCGTCATGCGTATCGATCGG
>NZ_JANX01000575.1 GCF_000767795.1 Inquilinus limosus MP06
GGCCTGCGCCGCGACCCTGACCGGCATGCGCAGCACATCGGCGATCATCTGCGGCCAGACCGGGCTGCGCGCGCCGCCGCCGGAGATGGTGATGCCGCGCAGCTTGGCTCCCGCGGCCAGCAGCTTGTCGACATGGGCGAGATGGGCGAAGGCCACGCCTTCGAACACCGCCCGCACCATGTCGCCGCCGTCGTGCCAGCCGGCCAGGCCGAAGAACCCCGCGCGGGCAGACGGATCGCCGGCTGCGCCGTAAAGATAGGGGTGGTACATCGGCCCGTCGGCCTTGGGCGCCGCCGCCGCGGCCAGGGCGTCGGCCAGGGCGAAGGCGCTGCCGCCCGCTCGCCGCGCATCCTGGGCCAGCAGGTGATGGGCCAGCCACTCCAGGTTGGCTGCCGAGGTGGCGGAATTCTCCATCGACAGAAAGCGGCCGGGCGCCATGCCGGCCGACATGAACACCCCGTCCAGCGGCGCGTCGACCACCACCTGGTTGATGCTCCAGGTGCCGAGGATGATCGAGGCCTGGCCTGGCCGGGTGACGCCGGCGCCGACGGCGCTGGCCACCACGTCGAAGAAGCCAGCCACCACCGGCGTGCCCTCGGCCAGGCCGGTGCGCGCTGCGGCCTCCGCCGAGACCCCGCCGACCCGGTCGGTCGGCCAGTGCAGCGGCGGCAGCTTGGCGGCGACGCCGCCGAGGTCGTAAACCTGCAGCAGCCCGTCATCGTAGCGGTTGTCGGGCAGGCGCAGCAGCCCGGCCCCGCCCATGTCGGTGACGTCGGTCGCCACCCGGCCGGTCAGGGCATGGACCACCAGGTCCTTGCACATCAGCACATGGGCGGCGCGGTCCAGGACCTGCGGCCGGTGCCACGCCATCCAGGCCAGCAGCGCCGGGGTCTGCGACGGCCAGGGGCGCTGCAGGCAGATCGCCGCCGCGGCCTCCCCACCCCGCCGGCCGTCCACTCCTCGACCAGCCCGGCGGTGCGGCTGTCGAGCGACTGGATCGCCGCCAGCGGCCCGCCCTCGGCGTCGAGCAGGTAGAGGCCGTTGCCATGGCCCGAGGTGCCGATGCCGGCGATGTCGCGGCCGTGCAGGCCGCTCTTGTCCAGGAGCTCGCGGACGAGGCCGGCCAGGTCGGTCCGCAGCCGGCCGATGTCGCGCTCGACCATCCCGGGCTCCGGGCTGTGGCCGCCGGTGTCGCGATGGGCGCAGGCGAGCTCGCGCCCCGCATCGTCGAACAGCAGCGCCTTGACCCCGGTGTTGCCGGCGTCGATGCCCAGCCAGGCGCTCATCGCCCGCCTCCGCTGCGGTAGATCGACCAGGCAGCGTCGGCATCGGCGCCGTCATGGATCATCGCCATCAGCGCCGCCACCACGGCGCCGGGATTGTCGTGCTGGTAGATGTTGCGGCCATAGACCATGCCATGCGCGCCCTGGGCCATCAGTGCGGCCGAGGTGTCGAACACGCGCCGCAGGTCGGCCTTGCCGCCGCCGCGCACCAGCACCGGGCAGCGCGCCGCCTGGACCACATGGCGGAAATCGGCCGGGTCGTCGGTCGGGTCGGCCTTGACGATGTCGGCGCCGAGCTCGCGCGCCAGCCGCACCAGGGTGACGATCTTCTCGGTGTCGCCGTCGACCAGGTAACCGCCGCGCTCGTTCGGCTGCATCACCAGCGGCTCGATCATCAGCGGCATGCCGTATTTCTCGCAGTCGTTGCCGAGGCGGCTGATGTTCTGCACGCATTGCCGGAACAGCCCCGGCTCGTCCGGCAGCATGAACAGGTTGACCACGACGCAGACCGCGTCAAGCCGCAGCGCCGGCAGGATCGGGTCGGCCTCGTTCTGCAGCACCGCCCACATCTCGCGATGGCGCTGGCGGTTGTAGGGGTTGCCCATGTCGACCCGCATCACCAGCGCCGGCCGGTTCTGCCCGGGCATCGATTGCAGCAGGTCGGCCTGGCCGTAATTCATCTGGATCGCGTCCGGCCCGGCCGCGGCCAGCATGCGGACGACGCCCGCCATGTCCTCCAGCCCGGCCATGAAGGACGGCTCGTTGCAGACGCCGTGGTCGATGGCGACGTCAAGGCAGCGGCCGTTGCGCATCAGCCGGTTCAGGCGGACCTTCTTGGTCACATACATCGGAAACCCCATCAGTGTTGCGCGGCCGGCACCACGCGGTGGCGGCGGGCCATGATGTCGTCGAAGCGGGCGGCGGCGGCGGCGGTCTCGGCCTCGCTCCAGCCGAGGGCGGCGGCGACCAGATCGCCGGCCTCCGCCACCAGGGCCGGGGTGATCCGGCCTTCCATCCCCAGCAGGGTGCGGCGCAGCAGCAGGTCGCCGATGTCCCGCACCCGTTCGGTTTCGATCAGCCATTGCAGCTCGCGCCGCGAATAGTCGGGGGCGGCGGCCAGCGGCGCGTCCGGCCCCTGGCCGAGGAAGCGGGCGACGGCGACGGCGCGGCTGCCGTAGCGCTCGCTCAGTTCCCGGAAGCGCGCCAGCGGCAGGCCCGCCGCACCGGCTTGCTCCTTCAGCCAGCGCTGTCGTGCCCCGGCCTCGCGCGGAAACCCGCGGCCGCCGCCGATCGCCAGGTCGCGGGTGTCGACCCGGCGCGGCCGGCCAAGCTGGGCGAGGGCCAGGTCGGCGACCTCCTCGCCGAAGGCGCGGAAGGTGGTCCATTTGCCGCCGATCAGGGTCAGCACGGCGAAGGGCAGCGCGCCCGGCGGGTCGACCTCGACCGCATGGTCGCGGCTGATCCGCCCGGTCGCCTCGTCGTCGCTGACCGGCAGCGGCCGGACGCCGGTGAAGACGTGGACGATCTCGTCCTCACGCACCGCGAGATCCGGGAAGATGCCGCCCAGCGCTTCCAGCATGTAGCGCTTCTCGTCGTCCAGGCAGACCGCATCGTCCGGGTCGTCGATCCGGATGTCGGTGGACCCGACCATGGCGGCGCCGGCGTGGTTGAAGGCGATGCAGATGCGGCCGTCGCCATTCTCGAAATAGATCATCCGGTCGCCCAGCGCCTCCTGCAGCGCCGGGTTGCGGATCATCAGATGCGATCCCTTGGTGCCCTGGACGCGGCGGCGGTTGCTGGCCGGGCCGATCGCACCGCCGACCAGGTCGACCCAGGCGCCGGTGGCGTTGACCACCACGCGCGGCGCGATCCGCCCGCTGGCGCCGGTGATCCGGTCGCGCCAGGCCAGGCCGTCGCCGTCACGGCCGGTGATCTCGGTGTAGGAGAAGGCGCGGGCGCCGGTCTCGGCCTCGGTGTCCAGCACCAGCTCGATGCCCAGCCGCTCCGGATGGGTGACACGGGCGTCGTAATACAGCACGCCGGCCACCGCCCGCCGGGTGATGCCCTTGGCCAGGCGCTGCAGCTTCGCCCGGCCGATGCCGCGGTGCCGCGGCATGGTCCGGCTGCGCCAGGACAAGAGGTCGTAGAGGGCGAGGCCGGTGCGGATCATCAGCCCGGGCCGCGCCTGCGGCCGGTCGGCGATGCCGAGGAAGGCGCCGATGGTCGCCAGCGTGCCGCGAACCCTGGCCGTCACCGGCACCAGCGTCGGCAGCGGCGAGACGTAGTGCGGCGCGTTGCGCAGCAGCCGGTCGCGCTCCTGCAGCGACTGGCGGACCAGCCGGAACTCCCCGTTCTCCAGGTAGCGCAAGCCGCCATGCACCATGCGGGACAAAGCGGCGCTGGCGCCGGAGCAGAAATCGTCGCGCTCGACCAGCACCACGTCGATGCCCTGCAGCGCCAGCTCGCGGAAGGTGCTGATGCCGTTGATGCCGCCGCCGATCACCAGGACCTCGGCCCGCTCGGGAATGGACGAGCCATTGCCGGTCATTGTGTCGTGTCCTGCGGGAAGGCGGGTAACGACGTCGGCCGGAAGAAGAATGAGTCCCCCCTCCCTCGCGGGAGGGGGCTAGGGGAGGGGTTCCGG
>NZ_JANX01000576.1 GCF_000767795.1 Inquilinus limosus MP06
GAGGTGGGCCGCGGCCCGCTGGCCGGCCCGGTGCTGGCCGCCGCCGTGGTGCTGACCCGGTCGCTCGACCCCGATCTCGCCTCCCTGATCGATGACAGCAAGGTGCTGACGGCGCAGCGGCGCGAGGCGCTGGTGCCGCGCATCCGGGCGGTGGCGCAGGTGGGCGTCGGCTGGGCGACGGTCGAGGAGATCGACCGAATCAACATTCTCCAGGCCAGCATGCTGGCGATGCGACGGGCGCTGGACGCCCTGCCGGAGCGTCCGGACATCGCCCTGATCGACGGCAACAAGGTGCCCGACGGGCTGTCCTGCGACGGCCGCGCGGTAGTCGGCGGCGACGCCCTGTCGCTGTCGATCGCAGCCGCCTCGATCCTCGCAAAAGTTGTGCGCGACCACGAGATGTTGCGTCTCTCCACCCTCCATCCCGGCTATGGGTGGGAACGCAACGCCGGCTATGGCACGCCCGAGCATATCGCCGCGCTCGACCGGATCGGGGTCTGCGAGCATCACCGCCGGTCCTTCGCCCCGGTGTTTCAGCGACTCGCCATAACCGGCTGATTCGAAGGGGTATTGACGCCGAGTCCTTCGCGACTCATCGTCGCCCTATGAGCGAATCACCCATCCTCACCGAGCGCCTGCCGCCGGGCTGCCGGATCGTCCTCGGCGACTGCATCTCGGCCATGCGGTCGCTGCCCGCCGGCTCGGTCGATTGCGTGTTCGCCGATCCGCCCTACAACTTGCAGTTGGGGGGAGAGCTGCGCCGGCCGGACGAGAGCCGGGTCGACGGCGTCGATGCGGAATGGGACAAGTTCAGCGACCTCGCCACCTATGACCGGTTCACGCGGGACTGGCTGGCGGCGGCGCGCCACGCGTTGAAGGACGACGGCACGCTGTGGGTGATCGGCACCTACCACAACATCTTCCGGGTCGGCGCCATCCTGCAGGATCTCGGCTTCTGGATCCTGAACGACATCGTCTGGCGCAAGTCGAACCCGATGCCGAACTTCCGCGGCACCCGCTTCACCAACGCGCATGAGACGCTGATCTGGGCCGCCAAGTCGCCCGACAGCCGCTACACCTTCAACTACGACGCGATGAAGGCGCTGAACGAGGAACTGCAGATGCGCAGCGACTGGACGCTGCCGATCTGCAGCGGCGGCGAGCGGCTGAAGATCGACGGCCGCAAGGCGCATCCGACGCAGAAGCCCGAGGCGCTGCTGTGGCGCGTCCTCTTGTCCTCGACCCGGGCGGGGGAGACCATCCTCGACCCGTTCTTCGGCAGCGGCACCACCGGGGCGGTGGCCAAGCGGCTGGGCCGCAAATTCATTGGCGTCGAGCGCGAGGAGATCTATGCCCGCGTCGCCGCCCAGCGCATCGCCGCGATCGAATCGCCGGCCGATCCGAGCATGCTCGACACCCTGTCGAAGCGCCAGGCGCCGCGCGTGCCCTTCGGCTGGGTGGTGGAGCGCGGCATGCTGCGGCCGGGCGACCGGCTGTTCGACACCCAGCGCCGCTACGTCGCCAAGGTGCGGGCCGACGGCACGCTGATCGCCAGCAACAGCGAAGGCGATCATGCCGGATCGATCCACCGGGTCGGCGCGGCGCTGCAGGGCGCGCCGTCCTGCAACGGCTGGACCTTCTGGCACTTCGAGGCGCAGCGCGACCGGCTGGCCCCGATCGACCTGCTGCGCCAGAAGATCCGGGCCGAGATGGCGGTGCACTGAGGCGCCATCGCCTCAGATCATCCCGCCAATCGGTTGTATTTCCTGAGAATCTCCCGCAGCCGGTCATGCGGAATCGCATGCAGCGTGTTGCCGTCGCGGCCGGTCATGGTCTCGGCCGCGACCATGGCGTTGACGATCGCCTCCTCGGTCGCCTGGGCCGCGGCCTCGATCAGCCCGTCCATGGCATCGTTCGGCAGCACCTGCACCAGCCGGCTGTCCTTGCGGCTGAAGACGCCGGGATTGGCGGTGGAGAACGCGATGAAGATGTCGCCGCTGCCATTGGCGCCATAGCCGCCGGTGCGGGCGATGCCGATGGGCGCCCGCCGGGCCAGGCGCTTCAACTGGTGCGGCAGCAGCGGCGCGTCGGTGGCGATGACGACGATGATCGAGCCGGCGTCGCGGTCCCAGGCCAGGTCGGGCAGCAGGTCCGGGATCTCGCGCCCGACCGGCACGCCGGCGATCATCAGGTTCCTGCGGCGCCCGAAATTGCCCTGCACCAGCACGCCGACGGTGTGGCCGCCCTCTTCGGGTGACAGGCGGCGCGAGGCCGTGCCCGTGCCGCCCTTGAAGCCGAACAGCGACATGCCGGTGCCGCCGCCGACATTGCCCTCCGCCACCGGGCCCGGCCGGGCCCCGTCCAGCGCTTCGACCGCATGCCGTGCCGTGACGTGGAAGCCGTTGATGTCGTTCAGGATGCCGTCCCAGGTCTCGGCCACCAGCGGCAGGCACCAGTAGAGGTCGTGCGACAGCGGCGCCACCAGGCCGTGGCGGGCCTGCCAGCCGATCACGGCGTCGCGCACCGTGCCGACGCTGTGGCTGTTGGTGATCATCACCGGCCCTTCGAGGAAGCCGGATTCCTCGACCCAGATCGTCCCGGTCATCTCCCCATTGCCGTTCAGCACGGCAGTGCCGGCGAAGACCGGGTCGAAGACGCGGCCGCGCGGCAGGATGGCGGTGACGCCGGTGCGCGCCGGCCCCCGTCCGACCTCCATCCTGCCGTCGCCGGAGATGATGGTGGCGGCGCCGACCTCGATCCCGGCGATGTCGGTGATGGCGTTGAGCGGCCCGGGCTCGCCGTCGAAGGGAATGCCCAGGTCGCGGGCCCGTGGCTTGGTCATGGTGGGCTCCTCCGCTGCGTCATCCGTCCGGGCTAGCGCGGCAGGGCCGGACTGTCCATGCCCCGCCGCCGCACCAGCCGCTTCGGCGCCACCTCGCGCCACGCCTCGGCCACCAGCGACTCGACCTGCTCGTCATCGACCTCGGGCAGGGCGACGAAGGTCCAGACCAGCCGACCCCAGCGTGCCGGGGCGAAAGCCTCCGGGCGGGCGGCGAACAGCATTTCCTGGTGGTCGTGCGGCAGCTTCAGCACCGCCCGCCGTTCCGCCGGGCGCAGCACGGCGAAGATCTTGCCGCCGACCCGGAAGGACGGCCGCTCCCAATGCGCCTCCTCCGTCACCTCGGGCAGGGCCAGCGCGGCCCGCCGGACCGTCTCCTCATCCGCCATCTCGGGCCTCCTTCTCTCCCCGTGGGAAGGATGCGCGCCTGCGCCCGGGTTTGCCTCGGGAATGTTTGTGGTTATGCTGCCGGCCTCACAGCCAAGGAGAGACCCGATGGAAAGCAGGACGGACCGGAATTTCACCCGCCCCGTCACGCTGAACCCGTCGAGTCCTCATGCCTCTCCTTGCCGCCGAGTCGCTGTCCCACCACACCCCTGACCATCGCCTGCTCTTCGAGGACCTGACGCTCGCCTTCGGGGCGGAGCGGACGGGCCTCGTCGGCCGCAACGGCGTCGGCAAGTCGACGCTGCTAGGCCTGTTGCTGGGCGAGGTCCCGCCGCAATCCGGCCGGATCCTGCGCCGGGGCCGCATCGGGCTATTGCCCCAGGCCGTCCGGATCGTGCCCGGCATGACCGCCGCCGACGCGCTCGGCATCGCCCCGGCCCTGGCCAGGCTCGACCGGCTGCTGGCGGGGGAGGGGGGCGAAGAGGATCTCGCCGCCGCCGACTGGACGGTGGAGGAGCGGGCGGCCGCGGCGCTGCCCAGGATGGGCCTGCCCGCCGATCTCGACCTGCGCCGGCCGCTCGGCACGCTGAGCGGCGGCGAGGCCACGCGCCTGGTCCTGGCCGGGCTGCTGGTCGATCCGCCGGACATGCTGGTGCTGGACGAACCGACCAACAATCTCGACGCCGATGGCCGCGCC
>NZ_JANX01000577.1 GCF_000767795.1 Inquilinus limosus MP06
GATCCCCCTCCGTCGGCCCCGGCCCGATCCGGGCAAAAAATGCAATAAAAACGCCACACAGCCGCCGTTCTGCCAATTCAGAAAGGCGAATGTTTCGATCATTTGTCTAGAAATCTGACTAGCACATACATACAGACGCGTTCAATCGTACTTTGAAATCTTAGGAAGAGTTTCGTGTGGACAAGTCTGTACATGTTCATCGAACTGAAATATCAGCTTTAATGCATTGCTGTGGGGCAGATGCTTGTGAATCTGTCACCGATCTGTCATTTGCGTGGGCGCTGCGGCCTGTCAGGCCCGCCGGCGCGATCGGGGGAGCCGCGCCGGGACGGCTGCGCGATCAGCAGGTCTCGATGGCGGCGACCCAGCTGTTGATGCGGTTGCGGGGAATGCTGTCCAGCGGCACGAAGCCCGGCGCGTCAGCCACAGGCCGGCCGACCCGCGGGGCGTCGCCTTCGAGGTGCCGGAAGAAGGGTTGGGGCCGGGTCGTGGCGCCTCCTTTGGGACCGTCCTTCCCGCGAAAGCGGGACTCTCTTTCCGGTCAGAGTGTCACGAGATACCCGCTTCCGCGGGATGACGAAGGTGGCGGGGTGGGAGCCCCCCGTCCTCTCAGCCCCCCTCGTAGCCGAGGAAGGAGCCGGTTATCAGCAGCGGCGGTGCCTCGTCACTGGGCTTGGCGTCGCGCTCGGCCTGGTCGCGCACCTGCTGCTCGATCGCCCTCGTGGCCTGGGCGGCGACGTCGCTGGTGCCGGCGATCGAGGCCGGGTTCACCGGCGCGGTCGGCAGGCCCACCGCCTGGCCGCCGACCTGGATGTTGTCGGCGTTCAGCACCTGCAGCGCGAAGACGTTGAAGTTGCCGGAGACGCGGATGCCGCCCTCGCCGGCATTGATCACGCCGTTCGGCGCGTAGAGATCGACATCGCCGGGCTTCTGCAGCGCGCCGATGCCGCTGCCGCTGACGATGCCGCCGGGCTCGACCTGCAGCGTGCCGTTCAGGCTGAGGCGCACGATCGCCGGGGCGGTGGCGAGCGCGGAGCGCGAGCCGAGGCCGGCATCGATGTCGCCGAAGGAGGACCACATCAGGATGTCGCCGCCGGCAGCGGTGAGGGCGCGGGAGGCGCGGATCAGGATGTCGTCATGGGCGAAGATGCGGATCGCACCGCCCAGTACCGTCCACAGGCCGGAATCGTTGGGATCATGTTCGGGTTTGGTCAAATCTTTCGTGGCGGCCCCGAGCTGAATGCCGCCGCCGGGCAGCAGGATCGAGAGATCGCCGCCGCGCTGGGTCTTGATCTGGCTGTCCAGCATTGAGATGCCGCCGGACCAGCCATTGCCGGGGAACAGCGTGTCGGCGGCGGCGTAGCCGCGGTCGGTGGCGCCGAAGCGGGGGCTGGACGCGTCATTGGCCTCGCGGCCGGAGGCGCGCAGCTCGGCGAACAGAATGTCCTGCAGCAGCGGATCCTGCTGCTCCGGCGCCAACGCCTTGAACAGGGCGAAGGCGGTGGGGGCATCCAGGCCGCTGCGGCCGGTCACCCCCTCGACATAGCTGATCATCTGCGCCGTGTAGAGCGACCCGCCGGGACCGACCAGATACGGGTCCAGCTCGGCGCTATGCGCCGGGTCCAGATAGCGGGTCATGAAGGCGGCGCGATCCGGCTGGCTGCCGCCGAGCCCGGCCAGCACGGTGATGTCCGCTCCTTGCTCCGGCAGCACCGAGGTGCGCAGGTTGCCGTCGGTCAGGATGCCGAGGCCATAGCCGAGATCGATGTTCCGTCCGGCGCTGACCTCCAGCCGCCCCGGGCCGCCGACCTTGATCTGCGCGCTCAAGTCCGGCTCCAAGCCCCCATTGGTCGTCAGGTCGATGTCGCGCCCGGCCTGGACGAGAGTGACATCCCCTGGATTGGTGTTCGTGGCTCTGATCGAGAGATCGGCAACGTCCGAACCGGCGCGCAGTTGCAGGCTCTTCGGCACGATCAGCTGGTAGGCGCCGGTGGGAAGCGCACCTCGTATGTCGCCGCCGACGGCATAGATCCGCGTCGGGTCGAGGTCGCCGACATGCCGGCCGGCCTGGTCCACGGTCGATGACCCGATAAGATGCGCATCCTCGAACTGCTGCTCCTCAGCGTCGGGAGAGGAGGGCGTCTTGGTGATGACGACCGGGTTCAGCGGCGTCGGCTCGAACTGCGGGCGGGCATCCGCCATCCCGACCAATTGGACCTTATATGAGCGGGAATCCGTCGGGTCGCCGTTCGGTCGGAACAGAACGTCATCCGCGGCCAGCAGATCGAGCGTGCCGCGATCGGCGCCGGTCAGGACCATGCCGCCATCGACCAGGATGTCGCCGCTGAAGGAGGTGGCGTGGACGGTCGAGGGGTACAGCAGCGTGTAGGATGCCGCCGCCGAATTCATGCCGTTTGTCGGGCCGACGATCATGGATGCGACAGTGTTGCCGTCATTGCCGAACCGGACATCGCCGCCGATCGAATCGAGGCTGACGGCGCTGCCGGCCCCGCGGGAGGAGAAGCCGCCATAGGGCGACAGATCGATGACGGAAAGGTCGGCCTGCCGTTGGGACACCGGCAGCATCATCGGGTCCAGCACGGTCTCGATGGTCAGGTCGCCGCGGCTGCGCAGCGTGAAGGCCGTGTCGCCGCCCGCCAGGATGGTGCGGGGGGCGACCTGTGCAAACCCCGGAAAGCCGAACTCGAACGGGGTGACCGACGCCCCGCCCTTGATCGCCCCGCCGGCTTCGATCGTCGCGTCGCCGCGGCCGACATAGTAGACGCCGCTGACGATGTCGCCGAGCGCGTCGACCATCAGGCTGCCGCCGTTGCGGACAGTGACAGTGCCGCCGGAGACCCAGCCGACAGTCGGGATCGCCGCCGACAGGTTGCGGATCTGGTCGCCGGCGCGCAGCTCGATATTGCCGCCTGCCAGGGCGCCGACCCCCTGCTGGAAGCCCGCGAAGTCGATCCACCAGGCGGTCGCCAGCCCCTTGTCGCCGTTCGCATCGCCCTGGCGCCACACATAGTCCGTGATCACCTGGGCCGACGGCACGCCGTACAGGCTGCCGCGGGCACCGATGCTGATGTCGCCGCCGCCGGTCGGGAAGGCGGCGTCCGGATAGCGCGCCGGGTCCAGCAGGCCCCCCGGAACGCCCGCGATCGGCTGCCCGGCCGTGTAGACCACTGCTTGCGGGATGGGCGTGAAGAAGTCCGGCCCCAGATTGGTGTCCGACCTGGCGCCCAGCACGAAGTCCCCGGCCGCGGCGATGTTGATGTCGCCGGTGCCGGTGCGGATGCGCAGCGCCCGGTTCGCCGTGACCGAATCCACGACCACGCTGCCCTTGCCGGCGGCGAGGCCACCGGCGGCCAGCAGGGCCAGCGGGTCGGCGCCGGACAGGTCGGCGCCCGCGACCAGGCGGTAGGACCAGCTGTCGCCGCCCGCCAGCGTGTTCCCGTCCACGGTGGTGAAGCCGTCGCTGAGGCTGCCCCAGAAGGTCAGGTCGCCGCCGGCGCGCAGGGTCAGGATGCCGGACGCGCCATCCCGGCCCTGCATCAGGGCGTGCAGGTCCAGATCCGTGTCCAGCGTCATGTCGCCGGGGTTGCGCAGCTCGACGCCCGCCCGGGCGGTGACGCCGGGGCCGAAGCGATGGGCGATCGTGCCGGCCACGCCCTTCGCGGCGAAATCGTCGAGATCGGCCTGGATGATGGACGCGTCGACCACCGGGGTGTCGTAGGCCTTGTATGCCTCGACCATGATCTCGCGGGCGCCGCCGATGCCGCTGCCGAGTTCGGTGATCGCGACATCGGTGTCGCCGTTGGTCCGCGGCGCACGCAGATGCACGCTGCCGGTGGCGCCACCGGCGCCGACCGAGATGGTCGAGCCCGACTGCAGGTCAAGCCGGCGCCGTCGCCGG
>NZ_JANX01000578.1 GCF_000767795.1 Inquilinus limosus MP06
GGTGGTGTAGGCCAGGAGGAGGTCGATGCCCTCCGGCCGGTCGGTGAGGTCGAGGCTGAGGTCGAAATGCGCCGCGCCGCCGGCGAGGCCGTGCAGCGTCATGGCCAGCCCGGCGAAATCGCCGTCGCCCGGCGTGCCGTCCTGCTCGGTGCACTTGACCTGGAACAGCGGGTTCACCCCGGCCTGGCGCGGCGGCGCCAAGGCTTCCACCACCATGTCGAAGGGCACGTCGATCCGGGTTTCGGTCGCCAGCAGGCCCTCGCGCACCCGGTCCAGCAGGGCGGTGAAACCTTGGCGCTGGTCCAGCACCGTGCGCAGCACCGCGACATTGGTGAAATAGCCGATCATCGGATGCGTCTCGGCCCGGCCGCGATGGGCCAGCGGCGCACCGATGCGGATGTCGTCGCCCGCGCCGTTGCGTGCCAGCAGCAGCTTGAGCAGCGCCAGCACGGCCATGAAGGTCGTGGCGCCGCGGCTGCGGACCAGGGCGCGCAGCCCGTCACTGACCGGCTTGGAAAGCCGGAGGCGGTGCGCCGCCCCGGCATCACTGCGCTGCGCCGGCCGCGGCCGGTCGAAGGGCAGGTCGAGCGGCGGGTGGCTGTCGCCCAGCGCCGCCTTCCAGGCCTCGATCTGGCGAGCCTCCTCCCCCGCCTCCAGCCAGCTGCGCTGCCAGGCGGCGTAGTCGGCGTAGTGCAGCGTCATCGGCGTCAGGCCGGAGGCCGTGCCGTCGCGCCGCGCCGCGTAGAGAGCGGCGAGGTCGCTGATCAACAGCCCGACCGACCAGCCATCGGCGACGATGTGGTGCAGCGCCAGGACCAGCCGGTGCTCGCATTCGCCCAGCACATGCAGCTCGAACCGCAGCAGCGGCCCGGCTTCGAGATCGAAAGGCTGCTGCGCCAGGACCTGGGCGAAGGCATCGCTCTCCGCCTCCCGATCCGCCGAGGTGCGCAGGTCGCGGATGATGAAGGGCGGCGGCAGCTCGGCATGCAGGCGCTGCACCGGCCGGCCTTCGGCGTCGATGCCAAAGGTGGTGCGCAGCGCCTCGTGTCGGGCGACCAGGTCACCGGCCGCCGCCTGCAGCGCCGCGGCGTCGAGATCGCCGGACAGGGACAGGATGCCGGCCATGGTGTAGGCCGGGCTGGCCGGGTCGCGCTGCCAGGTCAGCCACAGCCCGCGCTGGGCGTGGGACAGCGGCAGGTCGCCGCTGCGCTCGACCGGCACGATCGGCAGGGAAGCGAAGTCCACGCCGTGCTCGGCCAGCTTGTCCAGGAAGGCGCGGCGCCGGTCCGGCGCCAGCGCGACGAAGCGGCGGGCGATCTGCTGGGCGTCGACGGTCATGTCAGGTCCTCGAGTTCACTCATCCACCGGTCCATGTCGCCCAGGCGCTGCTCGGCCGCGGCGCTGCCGGCGACAAGACCGTCCGCCAGGCTGGCGGCCAGCCCGGCGAGGGTCGGGTGGTCGAAGAAGTGGCGGATCGGCAGCGCCAGGCCGTGCCGCTCCAGCAGCTGGGCGCGCACGCGCATCGCGGTCAGGGAATGGCCGCCGAGGCTGAAGAAATCGTCGGTCCGGGAGACCTGCGGCAGGCCCAGCACCTCGCGCCAGATCGCCGCCACCGCCTGCTCGGCCTCGCCCTCCGGCGCCGATCCCGCCTCGCCGGTCCAGTCGGGGTCGGGCAACGCCCGGCGGTCCAGCTTGCCGTTGGCCAGCAGCGGCAGCGCCGCCAGCCCGACCACCCGCGACGGCACCATGTAGTCCGGCAGGCGCTCCGCCAGATGGGCCTGGAGCTCCGCCTCCAGCCCGTCCGATCCTCCCGTCATCACCACATGGGCGACCAGGCGCGCACCCCCCGGCGCCGGCATCGCCGACGCCACCGCCGACTTCACCTTCGGATGATCGAGCAGATGCGCCTCGATCTCACCCAATTCAATGCGATAGCCGCGGATCTTCACCTGATGGTCGAGGCGGCCGATATACTCGATCACCCCGTCCGGACGCCACCGCACCAGGTCGCCGGTGCGATACATCCGCGCTCCGGGCCCGGCGTGCGGGTCCGGCACGAAGCGCTCGGCCGTCAGGTCCGGGCGGCCGACATAGCCGCGAGCCAGACCGGTGCCGCCGATATAGAGCTCACCCGGCACCCCTTCCGGCACCGGGTTCAGGTCGCCGTCCAGCACATAGGCCCGGCGGTCGCCGAGCGGCCGGCCGACCGGCGCATAGGCGCCGTCGAAGCCCGTATCCGCACCGACCTTCCACATCAGCGGCGTCACCACCGCCTCGGTTGGGCCATAGCCGTTGATCAGGACTCGCGGCCGCAGCGCCCGTCGCACCCGGTCATAGACCTCGCGCGGCATCGCCTCGCCGCCGAAGGAACAAACCTCCATTGGCGGGCACTCTCCGGAGGTCTCGGCCCAGGCGGCCAATTCGGCGAGATAGACCGGGGTGTAGTCGGCATGGGTCACGCCCAGCCGGCGCTTGGTCTCCAGCGCCTGGTCCGCGGGCCACAGCGTGTCGTCGCGCAGCACCAGGCTGGCGCCGCTGGTCAGCGCCGTCAGCCAGCGCTCATGCGCGCCGTCGAAGATGAAGGACAGGAAGTGGAATTCGCGCGACGGCTCGCCGATCTCGGCGATCTCCGCCGTCAGCCGGCAATGCTCGGCGATGGCGTCATGAGCGACGGCGACGCCCTTCGGCTTGCCGGTCGACCCCGAGGTGTAGATCACATAGGCCAGGTTCCCGGGATGCAGCCGCACCTCCGGCCCGGCCGGGTCCTCGCCGGCCGCATCCTCGACGAGGATGCGGTCGATGCCGGCCGGCACGCGCTCCGCCAGGGACCGCCGGGTGATCACGAGGCTCAGCCCGCTGCCAGACACCATGTCCGCCAGCCGCGTGGCCGGGGCGTCGGGCGCCAGCGGCACGAAGGCGCCCCCGGCCTTGAGCACGGCGAGCAGCGCGACCAGCATCTCGACCGACCGGTCGAGCAGCACGCCGACTTGCCGGTCCGGCCCGACGCCGGCCGCGGCCAGCCGGTGCGCCAAGTGGTTCGCCCGCCGCTCCAGCTCGCCCCGGCTGACCTCACGGTCTCCGAAGATCACCGCGATCCGCTCCGGATCCGCCGCGGCCTTCTCCGCGATCCGGTCCTGGACGAAGCGGTGCGGCACCGCCTGATGCGGCTCGGAGTGCCACCGGATGATCTGTGCCTGCTCGTCCTCGGTAACGATGGCGAGGGTGCCGAGGCGCGCCTCCGGCGCCCCAGCGATCCGCAGCAGCAGCGCCTCGAACCGGCGCATCAGCCGCTCAATCCGGTCACGATCGACGGCGTTGCGCCGCCAGCTCCAGTCGATCTCGAGCGCGGCTCCCGCCTCGATGCCGAGGGTCAGGGGATAGTTGGTGGTCTCCAGATTCTCGATCCGGCCGAAGCGCGGCCCCTTGCCCTCCAGCTCACGGAGGGCGTGGTCGACGGGGTAGTTCTCGAACACCAGCAGGGTGTCGAACAGGGAGCGGCCGGCCTGTCCGGCCCAGCCCTGGATCTCGTAGAGCGGCGTGTGCTCATGCTCGCGCAGCGCCGCGTTCTCCGCCTGCAGCTCCCGCAGCCAGTCGCCGACCGGCCTGGCCGGGTCCAGCTCAGGCGCCACCGGCAGGGTGTTGATGAACAGCCCCAGCAGCGCCTCGGCATCCCTGAGCTCCGCCGGGCGCCCCGACACCGTCGACCCGAACACCACCCGGCGCTGACCGGTGATCCGCGACAGCAGCAGCGCCCACGCCCCCTGCACCACCGTGTTCAAGGTCACATGCTCGCGACGGGCAAAAGCCCTCAGGGCCTCCGTCGCGGTGCTGTCCATGCGCAGCTTCCGGCTGTCATATCCTGGCTCTGGTTCGGGCGCCGGCAGCGCCGAGGCCAAGAGCGTCGGCTCCTCCACG
>NZ_JANX01000579.1 GCF_000767795.1 Inquilinus limosus MP06
CGCGGGACGTGCTGATCGCCGGCATCGCCGACCGCCCGGCGACGGAGGCCTGCTTCGCCGCCGGCGCCGGCGCCCGGCTGCGCCTGAGCATCGGCGCGACCCTCGACACCAAGGGCAGCACGCCGGTCGAGGCGGAGGCCGAGGTGCTGGTGCTCGACCCTGGCGTCGATCTCGCCGACCGGCAGGCGCTGGTCCGCACCGGCGGCATCCGGGTGGTGCTGACCGCCCGGCGCCGGCCGTTCCACAACATTTCGGACTTCACCCGGCTGGGCGTGCATCCGGCCGAGGTGGCGATCCTGGTGGTCAAGTCCGGCTACCTGTCGCCGGAGCTGGCGCCGATCGCCAACCCGAACCTGATGGCGCTGTCGCCCGGCGTGGTCGACCAGGATGTTGAGCATCTGCCGCGCCACCGCACCACCCGCCCGACCTTCCCCTTCGACCGCGATTTCGACTGGCAGCCCCGTCCCGTCTGGTCCGCCCGGTCGCTCAAGGCCCTCGGCCGATGATGTCGATACCGATTTTCGTCAGATCGAACCCCAACGAGTCCCCCCTCCCCTCGCGGGAGGGGGGTAGGGGGAGGGGGTTTTCTCCGCTAGGGCCGACCGTCTTTGACCGCGAACCGCCCTTGGGCGATTCAGGCTTCCCGCCCATTCGCGCGCGGACGCGCGCAGACCCCTCCCCCTGCCCCCCTCCCGCAAGGGGAGGGGGGACTCATAAGGGGATGCCCAGGCAATCCCTTCTAAGCCCCTCAGCGCAGCGAAAGACCCGTCGATGACCACCCCCTTGATCGAGATCTGCGTCGAAGGCCTGGACGGGTTCCTGGCGGCCCAGGAGGGCGGGGCCGACCGGGTCGAGCTCTGCGCCAGCCTGATCGAGGGCGGGCTGACCCCCAGCATCGGCACGATCCTGGAGGTGAAGGCCCGCGCCCGCATCCCGTTCCACGTCATCATCCGGCCGCGCGGCGGCGACTTCCTGTACAGCGACACCGAATTCGCCAGCATGCTGGCCGATGTGAAGGCGCTGCGGGAGCTGGGCGTGCCCGGCATCGTCATCGGTTGCCTGACCGCGGACGGCCGGATCGACGAGGACCGCACGGCCCAGCTGGTGCAGGCGGCGCGGCCGATGAAGGTCACCTGCCACCGCGCCTTCGACATGACCCGCGACCCGGAGGAGGCGCTGGAGGCGCTGATCCGCTGCGGCGTCGACCGGGTGCTGACCTCCGGCCAGCGGCCGGACGCCATGGCCGGCCTCGCCATCCTGAAGCGGGCGGTGGAGCAGGCCGGCGACCGCATCGTCATCATGGGCTGCGGCGACCTGGACGAGGCCAACATCGCCGAGGTCCGCCGCGCCGCCGGCCTCAAGGAGCTGCACTTCGCCGCCCTGCGGCAGGAGCCGAGCGGCATGACCTTCCGCAACGCCGATGTCGGCATGGGCGGCACCGATCTGGAGCGCGAATACACCAACACGGTCACCGATCCGGAGCGGGTGCGGGCCACCATCCGCGCCGCGCGCGCCTGATGGCGGCGGCCGCGCCCGACATCCTGCTGTCGGTGACGGATCTGAAGACCGTCTTCGACACCGATGACGGTCCGATCCGCTCGGTCGACGGCGTCACCTTCCATATCGGCCGCGGCGAGACCCTGGCGCTGGTCGGCGAATCCGGCTCGGGCAAGAGCGTCACCAGCCTGTCGCTGATGCGGCTGATCCCGACCCCGCCGGGCCGCATCGCTGGCGGCGAGATGCTGTTTCGCGGCCGCGACGGCCGGCCGCGCGACCTGGCGAAGCTGTCGGAGGCCGAGATGCGCGGCATCCGCGGCAACGACATCGCCATGGTGTTCCAGGAGCCGATGACGTCGCTGAACCCGGTCTATCCGGTCGGCGACCAGATCGCCGAGGCGGTGGCGCTGCACCAGGGCTTAAGCCGGCGCCAGGCGATGGAGACGGCGGCGCAGATGCTGGAGCTGGTCGGCATCCCGGCGGCGCGCCGGCGGCTGAAGGACTATCCGCACCAGATGTCGGGCGGCATGCGCCAGCGGGTGATGATCGCGATGGCGCTGTGCTGCCGCCCGGCGCTGCTGATCGCCGACGAGCCGACCACGGCGCTGGACGTCACCATCCAGGCGCAGATCCTGGATTTGATGCGCCGGCTGCAGGCCGAGATCGGCATGTCGATCCTGTTTATCACCCACAATCTCGGCGTGGTGGCCGAGATGGCCGACCGCGTCGCCGTGATGTATGGCGGACGGGTGGTGGAGGAGGGCGGCGTGATCGAGATCTTCAAGTCGCCGCGCCACCCCTACACCATCGGCCTGCTGAACAGCGTGCCGCGCACCGATTATGCGGCGCTGGACCGCGGCGAGGCGCGGCGGCTGGAGGCGATCCCCGGCAATGTGCCGAGCCCGAAGAAGCTGCCGCCCGGCTGCGCCTTCGCGCCGCGCTGCCGCCATGCGATCGACGCCTGCGCCGCTGCGGTGCCGCCGCTGGCCGATACCGGCGGCGGGCACATGTCGCGCTGCATCCGCTGGAGCGAGCTGGCATGAGCGCCGTCATCGAGGACCGGGCCGGTCCCGCGGACCGCCGCAGCGCCATCGCCCTGCCGGCGCCGGGCGAGACGCTGCTCGAGGTCGAGGGGCTGCGCACCTGGTTCCCGGTCGGCGGCGGGTTCTTCGGCAAGAAGGGCCAGCATGTCCGCGCCGTCGAGGACGTGTCCTTCAGCCTGAAGCGCGGCGAGGTGGTTGGGCTCGTCGGCGAATCCGGCTCCGGCAAGACCACGGCCGGCCGCTCGGTGCTGCGCCTGACCGAGCCGACGGCCGGGTCGGTGCGCTTCGCCGGCACCGACATCCTCAAGCTCTCCCGCGCGGCCTTCCAGGCCTATCGGCGCGAGATGCAGATCGTCTTCCAGGACCCCTATGCCAGCCTGAACCCGCGCATGACGGTGGGCGAGATCGTCGGCGAGGCGCTGACCATCCACGGCCTGGCGCGCGGCCGGCAGCGGCCGGAGCGGATCGCCGGGCTGCTGCGCCGGGTGGGGCTGCGGCCGGACGCGATCACCCGCTACCCGCACGAGTTCTCGGGCGGCCAGCGCCAGCGCATCGGCATCGCCCGGGCTTTGGCGGTGGAGCCCAGCTTCATCGTGGCGGACGAGCCTGTCTCGGCCCTCGACGTGTCGATCCAGGCCCAGGTGGTGAACCTGATCCAGGACCTGCAGCGCGACCTTGGCCTGACCGTGCTGTTCATCGCCCACGACCTGTCGGTGGTCGAGTATCTCTGCGACCGCGTGATCGTGATGTATCTCGGCCGGATCATGGAATCGGCGCCGGCCCGGTCGCTCTACACCGCGCCGCGCCACCCCTATACCCGGGCGCTGCTCTCGGCCGCGCCGGTGCCGGACCCGACGGTGCGGCGCGAGCGCATCCTGCTGCAGGGCGACATCCCCAGCCCGATCAGCCCGCCCAGCGGCTGCGTCTTCCGCACCCGCTGTCCGCATGCCGTGCCAGAGTGCGCGGCGGCGGTGCCGCCGCTGCGCGAGGTCGCGCCGGGGCATGCGAAGGCGTGCATCCGGGACGACCTGTAGGGGCGTTGCCCGGCGCTGCTGGTTTTTTGCAGTCCCCCCTCCCTTGCGGGAGGGGGGCAGGGGGAGGGGGCTGCGCGCGTCCGCGCGCGTATAGGTTGGATCGTGCCGGTCAGAGTCACGGTCCCTAAATGAGGCCGGTTCTCGCGGCGGGAACCCCCTCCCCCTAACCCCCTCCCGCGAGGGGAGGGGGGACTCGAAGGGGGTGAGGCCCGGGCGTCCGTCTCACCCGTGCGCCTGGCTCCAGGGGCCGTGGTGCTGGCCCTCGGCGTCGATGCGGCCGAAGCCGTGGGCGCCGAAGAAGTCGCGCTGGCCCTGGGTCAGGTC
>NZ_JANX01000580.1 GCF_000767795.1 Inquilinus limosus MP06
GGGGGTTGTCGATGACAAGCACCGCCGCGGCGGTGTCCGGCCTCGACGGCACCCAGCCTGAAGCACCCCGCGCCGGCTCCCTTCGGCGCCGAACCCCCTCCCCTACCCCCTCCCGCGAGGGGAGGAGGGACTCAATGAGCCAGAGGCCCGCCATGACCGAAGCCGCAATCGCCCTGCCGCCGGCCGACACCCGCATCGACCTCGCCCGGGAGTTCGAGGAGACCCGGATCGACGAGGTGTTCGAGGCGCTGGACCGCGAGCTGGTCGGCCTCGTCCCGGTCAAGACCCGGATCCGCGAGATCGCCGCCCTGCTGCTGGTCGAGCGCATCCGCCGCCGCCTGGGCCTCGGCGCCGAGGCGCCGACCCTGCATATGAGCTTCACCGGCAACCCCGGCACCGGCAAGACCACCGTCGCCCTGCGCATGGCCGACATCCTGCACCGGCTCGGCTATGTCCGGCGCGGACACCTGGTATCGGTCACCCGCGACGACCTGGTCGGCCAGTACATCGGCCACACCGCGCCGAAGACCAAGGAGATCCTGAAGCGGGCGATGGGCGGGGTGCTGTTCATCGACGAGGCCTACTACCTGTACCGGCCGGAGAACGAGCGCGACTACGGCCAGGAGGCGATCGAGATCCTGCTGCAGGTGATGGAGAACCAGCGCGAGGATCTGGTGGTGATCGTCGCCGGCTATGGCGACCGGATGGAGAAGTTCTTCACCAGCAACCCCGGCTTCCGCTCGCGCATCGCCCATCATGTCGAGTTCCCGGATTTCTCGGAGGAGGAGCTGATCGCGATCGGCGAGGGCATGCTGGCGCGGCAGAACTACCGGTTCAGCCCGGAGGCACTGCAGGCCTTCCGCGACTATGTCGCCCGCCGCATCCGCCTGCCGCATTTCGCCAACGGACGGTCGATCCGCAACGCGCTGGACCGCGCCCGGCTGCGCCAGGCCAACCGGCTGGTGCGGGAGATGCCGCCCGACCTGACGGTCGAGGATTTCGTCACCCTGGCCGAGGCCGACATCCGCGCCAGCCGCGTGTTCTCGGCCGAACCGCCGGACCAGGAGGCCAAGCTGTGAGTGTCGTCATCGCCCCCTCGATCCTGTCCGCCGATTTCGCCCGACTGGGCGAGGAGGTGCGCGCCATCGTGGCCGCCGGCGCCGACTGGATCCATATCGACGTGATGGACGGGCATTTCGTGCCCAACCTGACGATCGGGCCCGACGTGGTGAAGGCGCTGCGGCCGCACAGCGACCGGGTGTTCGACGTGCATCTGATGATCGCCCCCGCCGACCCGTATCTGGAATCCTTCGCCAAGGCGGGGGCGGACGTCATCACCGTGCATGCCGAGGCCGGGCCGCATCTCGACCGGTCGCTGCAGCACATCCGGTCCCTGGGCAAGCAGGCCGGGGTGGCGCTGTGCCCGGCGACGCCGGCGGACGCCGTGGCCCATGTGCTGGACCGGCTGGACCTGATCCTGGTGATGACGGTCAATCCCGGCTTCGGCGGCCAGGCTTTCATCCCGGCGATGGCGGAGAAGATCCGCCGGATCCGCGCCATGATCGGCGACCGGCCGATCCGGCTCGAGGTCGATGGCGGGGTGACGCCGGAGACGGCGGCGGTGGTGGCCGCGGCCGGCGCCGACACACTGGTCGCCGGCTCCGCCGTGTTCCGCGGCGGCCCGGCCGCCTATGAGACGAACATCGCCGCCATCCGGGAGGGCGCCCGATGACCGTGCCCGCCCCTTGTCGCCCGATCGTCACGACAATGCGGTTGCATTCTTTTGTGAAATACTTCCTACTGGCGCCGGCGGTATCCGCGCCAGTACTCGCCCAGACATATGATATAATTCGAAAGTATTTTTCCTTTTTTGTTGGCGCATTTATACAAAGGGATTTCCGTCATGCCGGACTATTCAACCACGCAGATCATGATGACCCTGGCGTCACTGGCGCCGGACGGGGCCACGAAGCGGCCTTCGGGCGAGACCTCGGACCAGCATGTCGCCCGGATCAGCAAGGGCCTCACCGCCCAGCTGGCCGAGCCCGGCCTGGCCACCCAGGGCCAGTGGAGCCTGCGCTGGGTCGGGCTGACCCAGGACGGCGCCAACCTGGCCTATCTCGCGCAAGGGCCAGACGACAGCAACGGCTCCGTCTACGCGCTGGTGCTGCGCGGCACGGTGATGGGCGACCTGACCGACCTGGCGGAGGACATGCAGGTCGGGCAGATGGTGGATTTCAAGGCCGGCGGAAAGCCGCCCAACGGGCCGCAGCCCAGGATTTCCCAAGGGGCGAAGCTGGCGTTCGACCACATCCTGAGCGCCGATCTGCTGACGCAGTTCGCGGTCCCGGGGCGGTGCCGCACGCTCTATGTCGTCGGCCACAGCCTGGGCGGGGCGATGGCGACCACGGTCGCGTTGTTCCTGCAGCAGCAGGTCTCGGACAAGGTGGCGTCGATCGGCAGGATCCTGCCCTACACCTTTGCCGCCCCGACCTCGGGCGACGCCGCCTTCGCCGCCTGGTTCGACCAGCAGTTCCCGGACGCCGTCTGCGTCTACAACAAATACGACGTGGTGCCGAACGCCTGGGCGACCCTGGCCTCCCTCCCGCAGGACTGGCAGACCAACCCCTTCTATCCCGGGCCGACGAGCACCCCGCCGGGACCCGGCCCGACCGCCACGCCGGACAACGATGTGGGCCAGCAGATCGCGTCGACCGCCGCCGGGACCAAGGGCAACGTCTATGTCCAGCCGAAGCAGCAACCGCCGCTGAACAGCGGGCCGTCGCCAACATTCCTGCCCTCCTATCCCCCGGCCGTCACTTCGCCGGTGGACCAGTTCAAGATACAGCTCGGGTTCCAGCACGACAGCAACACCTATCTGGGGCTGCTCGGCGCCCCGCGCGTCCCGTCCTACGTCCCCGCGGTCGCCTCGGTCAGCCCGACCAGCGGCCCCGTGACCGGCGGCACTTCGGTGACGATCCTGCCGCCGCCGAAGTCGAGCTTCACCCCCGACTGCGTCGTGGATTTCGGCATCATCGCGGCGAAGTCGCAGACCGTGGCCCAGGACGGGTCCAGCATCACCGCGGTGTCCCCCGGCGGCTTGGGCACGGTCGACATCCGGGTGACCAACATCTACGGCACCTCGGCGGCCGTTCCGGCCGATCCGAATCTGAGCGGCAACGACTACAGCGACAAGTTCAGCTTCAGTTTCTAGGGCCTGCACAGGGCGATGAGGAGGGCCGGCCATGAGCCTGGTCCTCCCTTCTCGCCCTCGCGCCGTCGTGTTCGACCTGGACGGCACCCTGGTCGACAGCGTCGCCGATGTCGCCGCCGCCCTGGCCGCAGTGCTGCGCGAGGCCGGCATCCACCCGCTGTCCGAGGACGAGGTCCGCGGCCTGATGGGCCATGGCGCGCCCGGCCTGCTGCGCGGGGCGCTGCGGCTGCGGCATTGCGATTCCGGGGAGGCCGAATGGATGACCCGCCGCTTCCTCGACCGCTACGCCGCGGCGCCGGCGGCGCGCAGCACCGCCTATCCCGGCGCGGTCGAGGCGGTGGCGGCGCTGGCTGCCGCCGGGATCCCGGTCGGCATCTGCACCAACAAGGCGGCCTGGACGGCCCGCGCGGTGCTGCGGGCGCTGGGCTTCGCACCGCATCTCGGCGCCGTGGTCGGCGGCGACAGCGGCCACGGCATGAAGCCGGACCCGGCGCCGCTCTTGGCCTGCATCGCCGCCCTCGGCGCCGTACCGGAGGAGACGGTCTATCTCGGCGATCACCATGTCGACGTCGCCACGGCAAGGGCGGCCGGGGTGCGGGTGCTGGCCGTGCCCTTCGGCTATGGCGACGTCGCGGCGCTAGGAGCCGG
>NZ_JANX01000581.1 GCF_000767795.1 Inquilinus limosus MP06
GAAGCCCGCGGAAGCCAAGCAGAAGTCGCGGGCGAAGCCCGAGGCCGTCAGGCCGGACGCCCGGACGGCGCCTGCACAGGCCAGGCCGAAATCCCGTACGAAGCCCGTGGCCGCCCAGCCGAATGCCCAAACGGCGCCCGCAGCGGCCAAGCCGAAGCCCGGGACCAAACCCGAGCTCGCCCGGCCGGACGTCCATGCGGCGCCCGCCGAGGCGAAGCCGGAGATCCGGGCCAGGCCCGAGGAGGCGAAACCAGCCGCCCCCGCGCCCGAGGCCGCGCCGCCGTCGGACCCGGCGGATCTGGCCCGCCGCATGGTCGAGATCGCCGAGCGCAGCGCCCGGCTGGTCACCACCTTCCTGGAGAAGCAGGGCCGGGCCGAGGCGCCGGAGCTGGATCCGCTGAACATCGGCACCGCCTTCCTGGCCATGACCCAGCGGCTGATGGCCGACCCGACCCGGCTGGTGCAGGCGCAGATGTCGCTGTGGCAGGACTACGCCACGCTGTGGTCCCGCACCGCTCAGCGCCTGCTGGGCCAGGAGGCGGAGCCGGTGGTGGCGGCGGAGAAGGGCGACAAGCGCTTCAAGGACCCCGCCTGGAGCGAGGTCGCGGTGTTCGACTTCATCAAGCAGTCCTACCTGCTGACCGCGCGCTGGCTGCAGGGGTCGGTGCGCGAGGTGGAGGGGCTGGACGCCAAGACGGCGAAGAAGGTCGATTTCTACACAAGGCAGTTCATCGACGCGATGGCGCCGTCGAACTTCGTCGCCACCAATCCGGAGGTGCTGCGCAGCACCCTGGACTCGCGCGGCGAGAACCTGGTCAAGGGGCTGGAGAACATGCTGGCCGACCTGGAGCGCGGCCAGGGCCAGCTCGCCATCAGCATGACCGACCGCACCGCCTTCGAGATCGGCCGCAACATCGCCGTCACCCCCGGCAAGGTGGTGTTCGAGACCGAGCTGATGCAGCTGATCCAGTACGAGCCGGCGACGGAGACGGTGGCGCGGCGGCCGCTGCTGATCATCCCGCCCTGGATCAACAAGTACTACATCCTCGACCTGAAGCCGCAGAACAGCCTGATCCGCTGGGCGGTGGAGCAGGGCCACACCGTCTTCGTCGTCTCCTGGGTCAACCCGGACGGGCGCCTGGCGGCCAAGAGCTTCGAAGACTACATGCTGGAGGGGTCGCTGGCGGCGATCGGCGCGATCGAGCAGGCGACCGGCGAGCGCGAGGTCAACGTCATCGGCTACTGCCTGGGCGGCACGCTGCTGGCCTGCACCCTGGCCTGGATGACCGCCAAGGGCGAGGCGGACCGGGTCGCGAGCGCCACCTACCTGACCACGCTGACCGACTTCACCGACCCCGGGGAGCTCGGCATCTTCGTCGACGAGGAGCAGCTGCGGACGATCGAGCACAAGATGTCCGGCAAGGGCTATCTCGAGGGCTCGGCGATGGCGACGACCTTCAACCTGCTGCGCGCCAACGACCTGATCTGGTCCTTCGTCGTCAACAACTACCTGCTGGGGAAGGACCCTTTCCCCTTCGACCTGCTGTACTGGAACAGCGACGCGACCCGGATGCCGGCCGCGATGCACAGCTTCTACCTGCGCAACATGTACCAGGAGAACCGGCTGGTGCGGCCGGGCGGCATCACCCTGGCCGGGGTGCCGATCGACCTGACCACGATCCGGACCCCGACCTTCATGCTGTCGACCCGCGAGGACCACATCGCGCCCTGGGCGTCGACCTATGCCGCGACCCAGCTGTTCGGCGGGCCGGTGCGCTTCTGCCTCAGCGCCTCCGGCCACATCGCCGGGGTGGTCAACCCGCCGGCGGCGAAGAAGTACTGCCACTGGGTCAACGCCAAGACGCCGGAGAGCCCGGAGGCCTGGTTCGAGGGGGCGCAGCAGGTCGAGGGCTCGTGGTGGCCGGAGTGGCAGGAATGGGTCGCCCGCCATGCCGGCGGCCAGGTCCCGGCCCGGCGCCCGGGCGACGGCAAGCTCAAGCCGATCGAGGACGCGCCCGGACGCTACGTGCGGGCGACTTAGGGGTTCCCCAGCCTTACGCCGCCATTTCCGCCGCCGGCGCGTAGGCCCGGCGCAGCTCGGCCAGGCGGTCCCCCTCCAGCACCCGGTCGAGATGGATCTCCGGCCGCAGCGCGGCGGTGACGACGACGCGGTAGAGATGGGTCCACAGCCCGGCGCCGCGATGCACCACGGCGTAGAGGATCTCGCGCCGCTGCGGGTCGCGCGGATGGGGACAGGGGCGCTCGTCGAGCCGCTCGACGGTGTCGCCGGGGCGGGCCAGCGGGATGGCGGCGGACGCGGATGCAGACATGAAAAACCCTCCTTCGCGGTTGCGAGGAGGGCTGACGCGCGGCTTTCGACCCGTTTGGTTGCCGGTCCGGCCGCATCGCCCCTCTTGCGAGAGGCCACCACCTTGCCCGGGAAGGCAGGTTGGCGTGGGCGTCAGCCCAGCTCTGGATGCGAGGCCGGGTGTAGCGCGGCCCGCGACGCTGCGCAAGGGGGATCGCGGGCCTTGCCTTGAGGGGCCTGATCGTCGGACCCTGCCCGCCTGTCCACGGCGAGCTTTGCATGCCCGACCCCTCCCCCGCCCGGCCCGTGCCGGACCTGTTCGCGGCCCGGCCCGCCGCCTATGACCGCTTCACCCGGGCCGAATGGGCGGCGCTGCGCGAGACGACGCCGATGGCGCTGACCGACACCGAGCTGGCCGAGCTGCGCGGGCTGAACGACCCGGTGTCGCTGGCCGATGTCGCCGACATCCACCTGCCGCTGTCGCGCCTGCTGAACCTGCATGTCGCCGCCGCCAGGGCGCTGGACGGGGTTCAGGACGCCTTCCTCGGCCGGCCCGGCCCGCCGCCGCCCTACATCATCGGCGTCGCCGGCAGCGTCGCCGTGGGCAAGAGCACCTTCGCCCGGCTGCTGCGCCTGCTGCTGTCGCGCTGGCCAGACCATCCGCGGGTCGCGCTGGTGACCACCGACGGCTTCCTGTGGCCGAGGAAGGTGCTGGAGGAGCGCGGCCTGATGCGCCGCAAGGGCTTCCCCGAGAGCTACGATCTGCGTCGCATGATCGGCTTCCTGGCCGCGGTGAAGTCCGGCCGGCCGGAGGTGGAGGCGCCGGTCTATTCCCACCTGACCTACGACATCCTGCCCGGCGAGAAGCAGGTGGTGCGGCGGCCGGACATCCTGATCTTCGAGGGGCTGAACGTGCTGCAGGCCCCGGCCGGCGCCTCGGTCGTCACCTCCGACTTCTTCGACTTCTCGGTCTATGTCGATGCCGAGGAGGAGGACATCGCCCGCTGGTTCGTCGAGCGGCGCCTGCTGCTGCAGCGCACCGCCTTCCGCGACCCCTCCTCCTACTTCCACCACCAGCGCGACCTGCCGGAGGCCGAGGCCCGCCGCGCCGCCCGCGAGATCTGGGACCAGATCAATGGCGTGAACCTGCGCGAGAACATCCTGCCCACCCGGCAGCGCGCCCGGCTGGTGCTGCACAAGGCGGCCGACCATTCGGTCGACGCCGTCGCCCTGCGCCGGATGTAGCCATGGAGCTGCCGCCGCTCGGCCCCCTGATCGGATCGGGCAAGGAGGCCGAGGTCTTCGGCTGCGGCGCCCTGGCGGTGAAGCTGTACCGGACGACGGCGACCGCGCCGAAGCCGTCGGCCTTCCACGAGGCGTCGGTGCTGGCCCTGGTCGGGACCCATGGGCTGCCGGTGCCGGAGGTCCGCGCCGTCGGGCAGATCGACGGCCGCTGGGGCATCGCCATGACCCGGGCGGAGGGCCTTCCCCTCGGCGAGGCGATGCGCCCCGGCTCCACGGCAGCCCCGGCGGGGCTGGAGCGGAT
>NZ_JANX01000582.1 GCF_000767795.1 Inquilinus limosus MP06
GGACGCGGGGCCGATGCGGACGGGTCGGGCGGCGGCGCTTCGCCGTCGGGACGCGAGGTCGACGCGGGCGGATCGGACGGCGCGTCGTCCACCGGCGCACCGGTGGACGACGGCCGGAACGCCTGCCGCGCCATGGCACCGGCCGACACGGTCCAGAACGCCATGCCCAGGCCCATCTCGAAGCGCTGGGCCGGGTCGAGGTCGTTCCAGTCCTTGACCAGGGTGTAACCGCTGTTGCCGGCGGCCGCCGTATCCGCCCCGATCGCCGTGCCGTTGGCGACGGCCCAGGCCCCGGGCATGGTCACGTCCTGGCCGGTCCGGGCCAGGAAGGCGGCACGGCCAAGCGGAAGGCCGCTCAGCACGCCGGCCGCGATGTTGAAATAGGCGGCCCTCGCCTGCGGATCGCCGAAGCCGTTGGACAGGCCGATATCGCGGCGCTCCGCCAGGGTCTGCGCGCCACGGCCCGCGACCCACGCCCCCGCGGCGATCATGACCACCGGGGCCGCGGTGCCCCCGCTGCCGATCATCATCGCCCCGCCGGCCAGCAGGCCGCCGACCAGGGCGGCCATGTCGCCCAGCTCCAGCAGATGCTCGCCGATCGTGTCCGGCGTCTTCGGGGTGTTGCGGCTTTCCAGCGCCACCTTGCCGTCGGGGCCCGGCTTCAGCTCACCGCCCTTGGGATAGGTGACGTTTCCGGGCGGCAGCTGGTTCTTCTCGGTCCATTTGCCGAAGCTGTCGTACCGTGCGCCCAGATTGTCGACGAACCAGGTCTTGCCGTCCTTCCCCTCGACCCGGAAGAGCGGCAGCTGCACCGGCCCGGTCTGGCGGCTGGAATACTGGATCGGCAGCACCGTGACCCGCGCCGTGTCGCCGCCTAGGTCGCGGATGGTGGCGGTGATCTTGCCCACCGTCCCGGCATTGTCGCCGGTCGCGTAGAAGGATCGATCGCCCCGGGCGGCCTGGTCGTTCAGCTGCTGGAGCTTGTCCGGCGGCGTGTCGGCCGAGATGCCGTCGGGCGGCAGGTTCATCGCCTGGCCGACCCGGTTGTCGAGCTGGGCGCCGCGAAGCTCCTCCGGGATGCCGACGCCGCTGCCGCCGCCAAGGCGGTCCGCGACGGCTTCGGGCGTCTGCCGGCTGGCCGCAAGCGCCCGATCCGCGCTGTCCTGGGCGATCGGGGTGGCGATCAGCGGGCTGGCCCAGGGATCGAAGCCGTCACGCGACAGGCGTTCGACCGTGATCTCGGGGTTCTGCAGCACCACGGCCAGGGCCTGGGCCCGGCGCTCCGGGCCGACCTTGTCCTCGCCGAGAACGGCGTTCGGCGGCGTCAGCAGCGACCGGCCGGTCGGTGACGACAACAGATCGCCGAGCCGCTTCGCCTCCTGCTGCTGCCGTTGCGGGTCCTGCGGGAACAGGCCGCGGGCGAGGGCCTGGGCCATCGGCATCGACAGGTCCGTGCCCTGGCCGTAGCGCTGCTGCTGGGTGGTGGAGAAGGCGCTGGTGGTGAAGGCCCAGCCGCTGTCGGTGTACGGCCCGGCGTTGAGGGCCTCGAGCGTCGCCGAGGCATATTCGGTCTCGAGACCGGGCGAGGACAGCGCTTCCGCCAGCCCCGCCGCCCGGGACGGCCCCAGCTGTTCGACCAGCCGCCGCAGCGCGGCCTGCTGCGCCGCGTCGGTCTTGCGGCCGGGCTCGACATGCAGGGCGACGATGGCTGCGCCCCCGATATCGACCGCATCGCCATTGCGGTCGGACGCCGGCTTGCGGCGCTGTTCCGCCTCCAGGGCGGCAGCCTTCACGGCGCAGCGCTCCGCCACCAGCGGCCCCAGGGTCCCGTCGCCGCGGACATCCCGCGCCAGGTCCCGCGGCGAGGAGTAGGTCTCACCCTCGCGGACCCATTTGTCGAGGGCCTTGTCGACCAGATAGCGCTGCTCGTCCCGCGTCAGCCCGCCCAGTTCGGAGTTCCCGCGCAGCGCATGCGCGACCTTGTCGTGGGAATCGTCGTCCCAGGGCCAGAAGCTGTCATCCGCCCCGGCGACCCAGTCGTCGATCCTGCGGCGCCGGTCGTCGGCGATGGTCTTGGCCGGGTCCGTCAGCTGTGGCGGATCTGTCCGCCGGGCTGGGGCCGGAGCGCCCTGGTTTCCGGGTTGAGGCGGCTCCTGCTTGCGGACGGCGTCGACCACATCCGCGAAACGGACCGGGCTGTCCGGCTTGCCGCGATCCGCGCGTGGCGAGTAAGGCGGCAGGCCGCTGGAGCGATCGGCAGGAAAGACCATGACAGCATCCCCCTCCCCAAAGCACGAGCCGGCAGCGGAAGGCGACGTCAAACCGGCGGCCCGAGGCCGTCGGCTACGGGCGCCCGAGCTTGGCCTGCGCCGCCGCGAGCAACAGGTCGATCAGCGCGACCTGATCCTGCGGGGGCTGCCGGCCTTCCCACACCCCTTCCGGATCCGACAGGACGACCGCGCCGTCCGAGCGGATCAGGAGATTCAGCCGGCTCACGGCGATCGGCGTCTCCAGCATGATGGCCCGGATGCGGGACAGGCTGGCCACGCTGGCCTCGTTCAGCAGCCTGTCGTCAACGACCGACCGGTTCCGCACGATGTCGGCGCTGCTGCCGGAACACCGCTCGAAGATGATCGCGGGCTGGCCATGGACCGTCGTCTTGCCGACGATCGCGACCGTCGGCAGCCCCTTGGCTGCGAGGGTCTCCAGCATCGCGATCTCGCGGTCCGCCCGATCCATGTCCCCTCTCGACATCAGGCCGCCCGAACGCGGCGGCGCGGTCGCATGACCCGACATAGGAACGAATGACGGCTCCAGGATGTTCCAACGGCCCTCGCCCTACAAGACCGGCCAGGGACGCTGCGGGCCGCGGCGGTCCTCGTAGGCCTTGGCCAGGCGCAGCACGCCGAGATCGTCGAAGCGCCGGCCGACGATCTGCAGACCGATCGGCGCCCCGGCCGCGGTATAGCCGCAGTTGATCGACACCGCCGGCTGCTCCGACATGTTCCAGACCACGGTGTAGCCGATATGCTCGAACGGCTTGTCCGGGTTGTTGACCGGCGACGCCCACTCCGCCGGGAAGCGGGCGACCGGCGCGGTCGGCGACAGCACAAAATCCAATGATCCGAACAGCTTGGAGGCCGCCTTTCGCATCTCCATCGTGCGGTTGAAGCCGCGGATCACCGCCAGGCCGGACCGCTGCGCCCCCAATTCCGCCCAGGCCCGGATATAGGGCAGGATCTTCGCCCGCTCGCCCTCCGGCAACCTCTCGACATCGTCCCAGGCGCGGGCGCGCCAGAAGTCGTCCAGCCCGTCCAGCATCTCGCGGGTCAGGATCGCCGGCACCGGCTCGACGATCGCCCCCTCTGCTTCCAGAAGCCGGGCCGCGGCCTCCACCGCGTCGCGCACCTCCGGGTCCAGTGCCATGCCGGCGCCGATCTCCATCATCAGGCCGATGCGGATCCCCGCAGGATCGACCGTGATGCCGGAGAGATCCGACCAGGCGATCTCGGCCGGCGGCAGGCTCATGCCGTCGCGCCCGTCCGGCCGCGACAGCACCGACATGGCCAGGGCGGCGTCGGCCACCGTCCGGGTCATCGGCCCGGCGACACGGCCGACATAGGGCGGGTCGATCGGGATGCGCCCCAGGCTGGGCTTCAGCCCGACGATGCCGCACCAGCCGGCCGGCAGCCGGATCGACCCCCCGATATCGGTGCCGAGATGGATCGGGCCGTAGCCGGCGGCGGCCGCCGCACCCGCCCCGGCGCTGGAGCCGCCCGGATTGGTCGACAGGTCCCAGGGGTTGCGGGCCAGCTTGTGGAAGCTGGAGAGGCCGGAGGACAGCATGCCGTAAT
>NZ_JANX01000583.1 GCF_000767795.1 Inquilinus limosus MP06
CTTCACCATCGTCTGCGCCGTGGTGTGGCTGCTGGTCGTGCTGGCGCTGTGGCTGGGCATCGCCCGCCGCCGCTCCGACCGGCCCGACCCGCTGGTGGAGGAGCCGCGGCGCGACCGCGTCGCCTATCGCGTGGTCGGCGCCTGCGTCGCCACGACCGGCGTGATCCTGCTGGTGCTGACCGGATTCAGCTGGTGGACCGGCAAGAGCCTCGCCGCCCTCGGCGAGCGGCCGGCGCTGACGCTGAAGGTCACCGGCAGCCAATGGTGGTGGCAGGTCCAGTATGAGGACGACCAGCCCAGCCGGGTACTGACCACGGCGAACGAGATCCACATCCCGGTCGGCGAGCCGGTGCAGCTCAAGCTGGAGGCGACCGACGTCATCCATTCCTTCTGGGTGCCCCAGCTGTCGGGCAAGGAGGACCTGATCCCCGGCCGGCAGAACGTGCTGACCCTCAAGGCCGACAGGCCCGGCCGCTATCGCGGGCAATGCGCCGAATTCTGCGGGCTGCAGCACGCCAGGATGGGGTTGCTGATCATCGCCGAGCCGCGCGCGGAGTTCGACGCCTGGCGCGACGCGCAGCTCGCCTCCGCCGCCGAGCCGCAGAGCGACGAGGCGCGGCGGGGGCGCGACGTCTTCGCCGCCAAGCCGTGCCTGATGTGCCACCAGATCCGCGGCACTACGGCAGGGAGCCGGACGGGGCCGGAGCTGACCCATTTCGCCAGCCGCGAGACGATCGCGGCCGGGGTCCTGCCGATGACCCGCGGCGCCCTGGCCGCCTGGATCGCCGACCCGCAGGCGATCAAGCCGGGCAGCAACATGCCGCGGGTCCGCCTGGACGCCGACGAGCTGAACGCCCTGGTCGCCTATCTCGAGGGGCTGAAATGAGCGCGGACGTGCTGCCGCCCGACACCGCGCCGCGCGGTCTGCGCGACACCGATCTCGATGAAGGCACGCTCGACCGCTTCCTCTCCCGCACCTGGGGGACGGGGCGGGGGCTGTGGGCGCGGCTGTCCACCGTCGACCACAAGATCGTCGGCCGGCGCTACATCATCACCGCCTTCTTCTTCCTGATCCTCGGCGGCCTCGCCGCCGTGGTGATGCGGCTGCAGCTGGCGCGGCCGGAGGCCGGGGTGGTCGGGCCGGACGTCTACAACCAGCTCTTCACCATGCACGGCACGACGATGATGTTCCTCTTCGCCGTGCCGGTGATGGAGGCCTTCGCCATCTACCTGGTGCCGCTGATGGTCGGCACCCGCAACATCGCCTTCCCGCGGCTGAACGCCTTCAGCTACTGGGTCTACCTCTCCGGCGGGCTGATGATCTGGGTCGCCTTCGCGCTCAACACCGGGGCGGATGCCGGCTGGTTCAGCTATGTGCCGCTGGCCGGGCCGGAATACGGCATCGGCAAGCGCAGCGATTTCTGGGCCCAGATGGTGACCTTCACCGAGGTCTCGGCGCTGGCCGTGGCGGTGGAGATCATCGTCACTGTGTTCAAGCAGCGCGCGCCCGGGATGTCGCTCGACCGCGTCCCGCTCTTCGTCTGGGCGATGCTGGTCACCGCCTTCATGATCCTGTTCGCCATGCCGGCGGTGATGGTGTCCAGCACCATGCTGATCCTCGACCGGCTGGTCGGAACCCATTTCTTCAACCCGGCCGAAGGCGGCGACGCCCTGCTGTGGCAGCACCTGTTCTGGTTCTTCGGCCATCCGGAGGTCTACATCATCTTCCTGCCGGCGACCGGCATGGTCTCCGCCATCATCCCCACCTTCGCCCGGCGCCCGATGTTCGGCCATCTCGGCCTGGTGCTGGCGCTGATCGCCATCGGCTTCCTGTCCTTCGGCCTGTGGGTGCACCACATGTTCGCGACCGGGCTGCCGCAGCTCGGCGCCGCCTTCTTCACCGCCTCCAGCATGCTGATCGCGATCCCAAGCGGGCTGCAGATCTTCTGCTGGATCGCGACGCTGTGGGGCGGCCGGCCGGTGATGAAGACGCCGATGCTGTTCGTGCTCGGCTTCATCGTGGTCTTCGTCATCGGCGGGCTGACCGGCGTCATGGTCGCCTCCGTACCGATCGACCTGCAGGTGCACGACACCTATTTCGTGGTGGCGCATTTCCACTACGTGCTGATCGGCGGCGCCGTGTTCCCGCTGGTCGGCGCCGTCTACTACTGGTTCCCCAAATTCACCGGCCGAATGCTGAGCGAGCGGCTGGGGCGCTGGAACTTCTGGCTGGCCTTCATCGGCTTCAACGCCGCCTTCTTCCCGATGCACCTGCTCGGCCTGTCGGGCATGCCGCGCCGCGTCTACACCTATCCGGAGGCGTCGGGCTGGGGCGGCACCAACCTGTTCGTCAGCGCCGGGGCGGTGGTCCTGGCCTTCAGCTTCGTCCTGCTGCTGGTCAATGTGATCCGTAGCCTGCGCCGCGGCGAGATCGCCGGGCCGAACCCCTGGGATGCGCCGACGCTGGAATGGGCGACGGCATCGCCGCCGCGGCCCTACAACTTCGCCCGCATCCCGGTGGTGACCCATCGCGAGCCGCTCTGGGCCGAGCGCGGCGACCTGCCGGTGACGACAGGGCTGCGCGTCGACGCGCGCGAGCTGATCGCCGGCACCCTGGCCGAGGCCGAGCCGGAGCTGCGCGAGGCGTCGCCGAAACCCTCGATCTGGCCGCTCTTCGCGGCGCTGGCGGTCGGCGCCGCTTTCGTCGCCTCGATCTTCACGCCCTGGGCGGTGGTCTGGGGCAGCATTCCGGTCGCGGTCACGCTGATCGGGTGGTTCTGGCCCAAGGGCTCGCCGGAGGACGAGGAATGAGGCACCGCCCCGTCGCCGACGTCTCGGACCTGCCCACCTACGGCTTCGGCCCGCAGAGCCCGATTTGGTGGGGTACGCTCGGCTTCGTTGCGCTCGAAGGCACCGGCTTCGCGCTGGCGATCGGCGCCTATCTCTATCTCTCGCACCTGGCGCCGACCTGGCCGATCGCGCCGCCGCAGCACGACATCCGGGCGGCCACGATCCTGACCCTGCTGCTGCTGGTCAGCGTCATTCCCAACCATCTGGCCGCCCGCTGGGCCAGGCAGCAGGATCTCCGGAAGGTCCGGCTCGGCCTGGTGGTCATGAGCCTGTTCGGCATCGCGCCGCTGGTCGTCCGCATCTTCGAATTCCAGGCCCTGACGGTGCTGTGGGACACCAACGCCTACGGCTCGATCATCTGGTTCCTGCTCGGCCTGCACACGACGCATCTGCTGACCGATGCCGGCGACACCATTGTCCTGACCGTGCTGATGTTCACCCGCCACGCAAAAAGCGGGAAGCGCTTCAGCGACGTCAGCGACAACGCCTTCTACTGGTATTTCGTCGTGGCCTCCTGGCTGCCGATCTACCTCCTGCTCTATTGGGTGCAGTGATGGGCGCCGGCGCCTTCAGCCGGATCCGGCTGCACGGTCTCTCCTGGGCCGGCCTGCTGTCCGGCCCCGGCGCCTGGGCGCTGTCGACCCAATTGAACTATGCCCTGGTGCCATGGGACTGCCCGCGCCAGCTCGGAATCGTGCCCTGGGCGGCGCTCGTGCTGGTGCTGGCCTCGCTCGCCGGCGGGGTGCTGTCCTGGCGCGCCCTCCGCCGGCCGGACGTCACGATGCGCGCCGCCAGGACCGAGCGCTTCATCGCCCTGATCGGCGTCGGCGCGGCGCTGCTGTTCGCCCTGATCGTGGCGCTGCAGGGATCGGCCGGGCTCGTGTTCACCGGGTGCGAGCGATGAGGCGCCTCCTCGCCCTGCCGATCGTGCTGATGCCTGCGGCGGCGCTGGCCCATGCCGGGCACGATCACGGCACGGGCACGGCCTGGATCTGGGATCCC
>NZ_JANX01000584.1 GCF_000767795.1 Inquilinus limosus MP06
ATCCGGTAGTAGTCGGGATGGATTTCCGAGAAGGCGAGGAAGCCGTGCCGGTTCCCGCCATACTCGACGAAGGCGGCCTGGAGCGAGGGTTCGACCCGCGTCACCTTGGCCAGGTAGATGTTGCCCTTCAGCTGCTTCTTGGCTTCGGTCTCGAAGTCGAATTCCTCGAGCCGATTGCCGTCCAGCACCACCACCCGCGTTTCTTCCGCATGGGTGGCGTCCACCAGCATTCTTTTTGCCATGTACAAACCCTGCGACGCAGCCGGCGGCCCCGCGCGACGAACGGGGCTGCGGCGCGTCCTTGTCCTGCCGAAGCCGCCGGGGGCGCGAACCGTGATCACCCGAGAACGGCGCTTCGCAGCAGGCCAGACGGGAGGGTCCGCGACCACCGGTCCGGCGCGGATGCGCCGGGGCACGGCCTCGAGTTGATCTCAATGTCGCCCGACATCCGCAGCCGCGCATCGCGTGCCGGCCGTTCGACGATGGACGTTTCCCGGCGGAAATCGATGCGCCGCCGCGCGGCCGACGCGGATGCCCAGGGAACCTGGAAACCCGATCGTCCGATCGGACAGACTGTCGCGCCGTCACGATACCGAGGCCCTGCGGTTCCGACAATGGGAGATTTCGAGCGTAACAGGCACGCGCGGTCGCAGGGACCTGACTCGCGGCAGGCGCTATGGTAACAGGAGCCCCCGCCGGTCCGCGCGGTCATCAACGGAACACAATCGCGGCCTATTCGCTTCTCCGTCGAGGCGGCCTCGACGGCCGTTTCCGCCACTCCAGGGCGGCCGCCACCGCCCATTCATTGCCCCCAAGGTCCGATGCGCCTGATCGGCTGGCTCCTGTCCTCCCTCATCCTCCTCCTCGTCATCGCGGCCGTCGGGGTCTTCGCCGCCGCGAGCTATTTCGGCCGCGACCTGCCGGACACGGCGCAGCTGGCCGAGTACGCGCCGCCGATCACCACCCGGCTGCACGCCGCCGACGGCCGGCTGATGGCGGAATATGCCAGCCAGAACCGCCTGTTCGTGCCGTTCGGGGCGATTCCGCCCCTGGTGGCCCAGGCCTTCGTCTCGGCCGAGGACCAGCGCTTCTACGACCACCCGGGCGTCGACCTGCAGGGCGTCGCCCGGGCCGCGATTTCGGCGATCCAGAACTATGCCTCCGGCCGGCGGGTCGAGGGCGCGTCGACCATCACCCAGCAGGTGGCGCGCAATTTCTTCCTGACGCCGGACCGGGCGATCAGCCGCAAGATCCGCGAGATGCTGCTGGCGTTCCGGATCGAGAGCGCCTTCACCAAGCAGCAGATCCTCGAGCTGTACCTGAACCAGATCTATCTCGGCCGCGGCGCCTATGGCGTGGCGGCGGCGTCGCTGGCCTATTTCAACAAGCCGCTGAAGGACCTGACGGTCTCCGAGGCCGCCTTCCTGGCCGGCCTGCCAAAGGCGCCCAGCAGCTACGACCCGAAGACCCGGATGGACGCGGCCGTCAACCGCCGCAACTACGTCATCGGCCGGCTGCTCGAGGACGGGGCGATCACCAGGGAGCAGGCCGACGCCGCCCGGGCCGAGCCGCTGGTGACCAAGGACCGGCGGCAGATCGAGTTCGTCAGCGCCAATTACTTCGCCGAGGAGGTGCGGCGCGAGCTGCAGCGGCTCTACGGCAACGACGCGCTCTACCAGGGCGGCCTGTCGGTGCGCACCTCGTTGGACCCGCATCTGCAGGACCTGGCCGACCAGTCGCTGCGCGACGGCCTGCGCAGCTACGACATGCGGCATGGCTGGCGCGGGCCGCTGAAGAAGATCGAGGGCTTCGACGGCTGGGCCGGGCAGCTCGCCGCGATCCAGCGGCCGGCCGGCGCGGGCGACTGGCAGATGGCGGTGGTGCTCGATGTCGACGCCAAGGCCGCTTCGATCGGCTTCTCGGACAAGAGCCGCGGCACCATCCCCTTCGCCGAGATGAAATGGGCCCGGCCCTGGCGCGAGAACCAGACCGTCGGCGCCGAGCCGCGCAGGCCGTCCGACGTGCTGGCCAAGGGCGATGTGATCCTGGTCGAGCCGACCGGCGCGGTGCCGGAGGACAAGTCGGTGCCGCAGGAGTTCGGCCTGCGCCAGATCCCCAATGTGCAGGGCGCGCTGGTGGCGCTGGACCCGAACACCGGCCGGGTGATGGCGATTACCGGCGGCTACGACTACGCGATGAGCGAGTTCGACCGCGGCACCCAAGCGGTGCGCCAGCCGGGCTCGACCTTCAAGCCCTTCGTCTATCTGACGGCGCTGGAGGCCGGCTACACCCCGGCCACCATCATCGACGACGCGCCGATCACCATCGACACCGGCACCACCGACTGGGCGCCCGAGAATGACGACCGGCGGTTCCTCGGGCCTATGCCGCTGCGCGTCGGCGTCGAGCGGTCGCGCAACCTGATGACGGTGCGGCTGATCCAGGCCGTCGGCCTGGACAAGGTCAAGGACACGGCGGAGCGGTTCGGTGTCTACAAGGACATGCCGCTGCTCTACTCGATGGCGCTCGGCGCCGGCGCCACCACGCCGCTGCAGATGGCCACCGGCTTCGCCCAGATCGCCAATGGCGGCAAGAAGGTGGTCCCCACCTTCATCGACCGGATCCAGGACCGCACCGGCCGCACCATCTACCGGCATGACGACCGCCCCTGCGAGGCCTGCGGCCAGCCCTGGGCCGACCAGGCGACGCCGGTGATCCCGGACACGCGGGAGCAGATCGCCGACCCGGTGTCGGCCTACCAGATCACCTCGATCCTGCAGGGCGTGGTCCAGCGCGGCACGGCCTCGGCGCTGAACAAGCTGGGCTTCACCCTGGCCGGCAAGACCGGCACCACCAACGACGCCAAGGACGCCTGGTTCGTCGGCTTCGCGCCCGACCTGGTGGTGGCGATCTATGTCGGCTTCGACGACCCGAAGACGCTGGGCGCCCGGGAATGGGGCTCGACCGCGGCGCTGCCGATCTTCCGCGACTTCATGTCCGCGGCGCTCAAGGGCAAGGACGTGCCGCCCTTCCGCATCCCGCCGGGGGTCAACCTGGTGAAAATCGACCGGCTGACCGGCCAGCCCGCCTATGGCAGCGGCGGCGACACGATCTGGGAGGCGTTCCGCCCCGGCACCGAGCCCGGCACCGGCTATGCCCTCGACCGGCTCGACGGCGGCGGCGGCACGCCCACCGACCAGGGCACGACCGGCTTCGGCGACACCGTGCCCGACGCGACGACCGGGACCGGCGGGCTGTACTGATCCGCCCGCCGCAACCCGGACGACGCACAGCAATGGGGACAGGCACGATCACCCGGTCCCAACCCAGGAGGAACGCATGGCCCTTCGCAAGTTCATCATCGAGCGCGATATCCCGGATGTCGGCACCCTCGAGCGCGAGCAGCTGCGCGGCGCCGCGGCCAAGTCGAACGAGGCGCTGCGTGAGATTGGCCCCGACATCCAGTGGGTCGAGAGCTACGTCGCCGACAACAAGACCTTCTGCGTCTATCTCGCCAAGGACGAGGGCGTGATCCGCAAGCATGCCGAGATCAGCGGCTTCCCGGCGACGAAGATCACCGAGATCCGCAAGATGATCGACCCGACGACCGAGCGGGCCGGCTGACGGATCGCCGGCGACCGGCGGGGCGGGCGATGGGCCTGTCGGAGTTCATCCGGCTGCTCGAGGCCTATCGCGACACCCGCTACCTGTTCATCGCCGACGGCGTCGAGCACGAGGTGCGGATCGACCGCCGCAACCCGGCGGCCGAGGCCTGGCTGGCCGGGCACGGCGCGACCGGCGCCGGCTTCATCACGGCCGACAATCCGCGCAGCCGGCTGACGC
>NZ_JANX01000585.1 GCF_000767795.1 Inquilinus limosus MP06
CGGTGAAGCCGAGCGCGACCGCCGCCCCGACGGCGCAGCCCGCCACCACGGCCGGCCCCACGACTGCCGAGCCGGTCCATCAGGGCGGCCAGGTCGTCGGCCAGCGTGCCGAGCGCGAGCGTGCCCCGCACCTTCTCCGACAGGCCGGAGCCGCGCATGTCGTAGCGCAGCACCTGCCGGGACCGGGCCAGCACGGGCGCGACCGCGTCCCAGCTTTCCAGCGTGCCGCCCATCTCATGCACCAGCACCAGGGGCGGCCCGCCCCGGCCCGACAGCTCATAGCGCAGCACCGCGCCATTGGCCTGGATCCAGCTCATCGGCCGGGTCTCAGGCCGGGGTGAAGACGGGGAGCGGCAGGCCGTCGGCACGCTCCCGCACCACCAGCCGGACGGGCTGCCCGATGCGGATCCGGTCGAAATCGCAGTCGACGATGTTGGTCATCATCGTCGGCCCTTCCGCCAGCGTGACGAAGGCGATGGCATAGGGCACCGCGGCGCGGCGCATGACCGTATAGGAATAGATCGTCCCCCGGCCGGCCCCGTCCTCCCACCGCGTGTCGGTGCTGAAGCAGAAGGGGCAGACCGCCCGCGGATACCAATGCGCCTCGCCGCAGGACGCGCAGCGCCGCACCAGGAAGCGCCCGCCCCTCAGGGCGGACCAGAACTCGACATTCTCGGGGCTGTGCAAGCCCATCGCCTCGATCGCATCCATGGCGGCGTCTCCTATTCGCGTTCCAGGATCAGCGTCGCGGAGCCGTGCCGCATGCTGATCAGCCCGCCGGTGCCGTGCACCAGGGCGATGTCGCAGCCCGGCACCTGCACCGCCGGATGCGCCTCGCCCCGCAGCTGGCGCACCGCTTCCAGCACCTTGGTCATGCCGCCGCGATGCACCGGGTGGTTGCTGCACAGCCCGCCGCCATCGGTGTTGAAGGGCAGCCGGCCCTGGCCGGAGATCAGGTTGCCGTCGGCGACGAAGCGGCCGCCCTGCCCCTTCGGGCAGAAGCCCAGATCCTCCAGCTGCACCAGCACCGTGATGGTGAAGCTGTCATAGACCGAGACGTATCTGACGTCGGCCGGCGTCACCCCGGCCTCGGCGAAGGCCGCGGCGCCGGAGCGGACGGCGCCGCTGGTGGTCAGGTCGATGCGCCCGCCCGCCTGGTGCTTCACCGCCTCCCCCGCGCCCATCACCTTGACCAGCGGCCGCTTCAGGCTGCGCGCGATCTCCGGCCGCACCACCACCAGCGCGCCGCCGCCGTCGCTGACGACGCAGCAGTCCAGGCGGTGCAGCGGGTCGGCCATCATCGGCGAGGCCAGCACCTCCTCCACCGTGACCACGTTGCGCAGCATGGCGTGGGGGTTGTGCTGGGCGTGGTGCGAGGCCGCGACCTTGATCCAGGCCAGCTGCTCGCTGGTGGTGCCGAATTCGTGCATATGCCGCATCGCGCACATGGCGTAGGCGTTCAGCGTCTCCATCCCGAAGGACTGCTCCCAGGGATAGTCGGGCTGCGCGGGATCGTCCCGCCGCGGCGCGGTGCCGTTCGACGACCCGTCGCTGCGCGGCCGCCCGGCCAGGGTGATCAGCGCGACGTCGCATTTCCCGGCGGCGATCGCCTCGGCGGCATGGCCGACATGGGCGATGTAGGACGACCCGCCGATATTGGTGGAATCGACGTGCCGGACGTTCAGGTTCATGTATTCCAGCATCGACAGCGGGCCGGTGCCGGGCGCGTCGCCGCCGCAGAAATAGCCGTCGACATCGTCCTTGGAGAGGCCGGCATCGGCCAGCGCCCCCAGCGCCACCTCGGCATGCAGCTGCGCCACCGACTTGTCCGGCGCCTTGCGCGTCGGATGCTCATAGGCCCCGGCGATATAGGCCTTGCCCTTGATCGTCATCGTCCCTTCGTCCCAGGTTCCGTGCCGGCCGCAGCCGCGAGTTCATCCCAGAAGGCCGTCGCCACGGCGGATGGCCGGGCGGAGAAGCCCGCATGCCAGGCGGCCAGCCGGGGATGGTCCGACCGCCACGCCACGTCGCCGAAGCGGAAATCGAGATAGGCCAGCGCCGCGCCGATCGCCGCCTGGCCGATGCCGAACGGCGCGGCCTCGAGATCCGCGGCCTCTCCCTCCAGCGCCGACAGGATGGCGGCCAGCTTGGTGCGGCAGACGGTGATGCGGCTCTCCGACTGCCCCGGCTGCTGTCGGAACCGCTCTCCCAGCCAGACCAGCAGCGTCTCGGCCAGCCCGTCGCCCAGCGCTTCCCACCGCCGGGCCCGGAGCCGCGCCGCAGGGTCCGGCGGCAGCAGCGGAGGGCCGTCATGGAGGGTGTCGAGGAATTCGCAGATCACGGGGGAGTCGTAGATCGCCGTGCCGTCCTCCAGCACCAGCGTCGGGATCTTGCCCAGGGGGTTGTGCGCCATCACCCGGGAATGCGTCTGGACCGCCGTGACCTGCACCGCTTCCGTCTCGATCCGCCCGGCCAGGCCGGCCTCGTGCGCCACCAGCATCACCTTCCGCACGAAGGGCGACCGCGGCGACCAGTAGAGCTTCATGCCCATCGCCCTTCTGAAGGCTTGCGCCGGCCGCCGCGACGACCTAGCGTCATGTGAAAAATACTCAAGGGAGAAAGCCCATGGCGTGGCGCCTGCCCCCACTGAACGCGCTGCGCGCCTTCGAAGCCGCCGGCCGGTATGTGAGTTTTACGCGCGCGGCCGAGGAGCTTCACGTCACCCCGGGGGCGATCAGCCGCCAGATCAAGCTGCTCGAGGATTTCCTGGGGGTCGAGCTGTTCGACCGGACCCATCGCGACCTGCGCATGACCGATGCCAGCCGCGCCTATGTCGGCGCCCTGACCGATGTGTTCGAGCGGGCCGACAACGCGACCAAGCGCCTGCTGAACGCCCATCGCGAGCGGTCGCTGCGCATCCAGTCGGCGATGACCTTCACGCTGCGCTGGCTGATGCCGCGGCTGCCCCTGTTCCACAAGATGTACCCGACGCGGGAGCTGCATCTGACGACGATGCTGGCGCCGCTGCCGACGCATTACCTCGTGACCGGCGAGGTCGATGTCGCGATCCAGCAGGGGCGCGGCGATTGGGACGGCGTGATCTCGCACCGCCTGGCCGGCAGCGAGCTGATCCCGGTCTGCAGCCCGGCCCTGCTGCGCGCGGATCCGCCGCTGCGCGAATACAACGACCTCAGCCGCCACACGCTGCTGCACTCCCTGGCCCGGCCCGACGACTGGCAGGACTGGCTGGCCGCCGCCGGCGCGACCGACGTCGACCCCGCCCGTGGCCTGCGCTTCGAGAGCTCCAGCCTGGCCTACCAGGCGGCGATCGAGGGCATCGGCATCGCCATCGGCCAGATGGCCCTGGTGATCGAGGACCTCGAGACCGGCCGGCTGGTCCCGGCCTTCGACTTCATCCTGCAGAACGGCAACGCCTATCACCTGATGTACTACGAGCATGCGGCCAAGAACCCGCGGCTGGTGGAGTTCCGCGACTGGATCCTGGGCGAGGCGGCGCGCTACGAGGCGTCGCACCGGTTCCCGGGGGCGAAGACCGTTCATGCGTCGCCCGCCCCGGCGGCGACCTCGACCACGCCATCCGCCGCCAGCGCCGCGACCTCGGCCGCCGAATAGCCGGCGATCTCGATCAGCACCCGGGCGGTGTCGGCGCCGACGCCCGGGGCGTCGCGCCGGACCGACAGCGGCGCCTCGTCCAGCTGGAACGGGAAGCCCTTCAGCCAGGCGCCGTCGGCGGCATGGGTCATCGCCATCGCCCAGAGCCGCCCCTCATGCTCCGCCAGGTCCCGCCCCCCCAGCACCGGCGCCGCGGCGATGGAC
>NZ_JANX01000586.1 GCF_000767795.1 Inquilinus limosus MP06
TGCCGGCATCACCGCCGGCCTCGCAGAAATCCTGGTTTACTCCAGGTCGACCTTCGGTCACCGACTACGTCCCCCTCCCCTACCCCCCTCCCGCAAGGGGAGGGGGAGTGTGGAAAGCACGCGTCGGCTCAGATGATCGAGTTCTGAAACGTCTCCCTTGCCGGAGCCGCAACGCGAAAGCACCCGACTCCCTGCAAGTCTCACGCCTCAGCCGGCGGCCACCGCGAGGTAGCCGGAGACGGTGGCCAGCGAGACGACGGTCGAGACCAGGATCACCTTGGCCGTCACCGCCGCCTCGCGCCGGTAGAACTCGGCCAGCATGAAGGGGCCGGTGCCGGTCGGCAGCGCCGCCAGCAGCACGGCGGTGTGGGCCAGGGCGGGCGGCAGGTGGAACAGCACCGCCAGCCCCCAGGCCACCGCCGGCTGCAGCAGCAGCTTGAAGACCACCAGCAGCGTGGTGGCGGTGCCGTCGCGCTCGCCGGCGCCGCGCGGCTCGGCCAGGAACAGGCCGAGCGCGACCAGGGCGCAGGGCGAGGAGGCGCCGCCCAGCAGCTTGAGGAAGGATTCGGCGGGGACCGGCACATCCAGGCCGAAGAGCGGGACCAGGGCGCCGAGGGCCGGGGCCACCAGCAGTGGGTTGCGCGCCAGCGATTTCAGGATCTTCGCCGCCAGATGCGCCCGCCGCGCCTCGGTCTGCAGCCCGACCTCGATCAGCACGATCGCCACGGCGAAGACGACGCAGACGGTGATGATCGAGGCGATGGTCGTCGGCACCAGCGAATCGGTGCCCAGCACCGCCAGCGCCAGGGGAAAGCCGAGGAAGCCGGTGTTGGCATAGCCGGCATTGAGCCCGTCGATCGCCGCATCGGCCAAATGCCGCGCGCCGCGCAGCCGGATGGCGATGGTCAGGATGAACACGGCGGCGCTGCTGAGCCCGAACACGGCGATGAAGCCGGGCTGCCAGAGATCGGCCCAGCTGGTGTGCGCCATGATGTCGAACAGCAGCGCCGGCAGCGCCAGCCAGACCACGAAGCGGTTCAGCTCGGTGGTCGCGTTCGGGCCCAGCACGCCGGTCCGCCGCGCCAGCCAGCCGGCGAAGATCAGGGCGAAGATCGGCAGCACGACCAGGAAGGGGGACAGCATCGGAGAGGACCGGCGCGACGGGCGGGAATGCTTCCATATCGGCTGACCGGCCGATGCAATCCAATGCATAGTGACGGCTGGATCAATACCGAAACGGTATCTCCATGATCGACATCCGCCAGATGCGCTATTTCGTGGCGCTGGCCGAGACGCTGCATTTCGGCCGCGCCGCCGAACGGCTGCACCTGACCCAGCCGCCGCTGAGCCGGCAGATCGCGGCGCTGGAGCGGGAGCTGGGCGTGAAGCTGCTGGAGCGGCATTCGCGCCAGGCGGCGCTGACCCGCGCCGGCCGCCGTTTCCTGGAGGATTCGCGCACCGTGCTGGCCGCCTTCGACCAGGCCTGCCGCAACGCCGTTCTGGCCGAGCGCGGCGAGCTGGGCGAGCTGTCGGTCGGCTTCATGATGCATGCCGCCTTCACGGTCGTGCCCAGCCTGACGCGGCGCTATGTCACCGCCTATCCCGAGATCGAGCTGACGCTGCGCGAAGCGATGCCGGCCGGGCTGGTCGACGACGTGCTGGCCGGCCGCTTCGATGTCGGCATCCTGTTCCCGCCGGGGCCGGTGCGCGGGCTGGAGACCCGGCCGGTGCACAGCGAGAGCCTGTGCGCCGCCCTGCCCGCCGGGCACCCGCTGGCCGGACGGGACCGGCTGGATGCCCGCGACCTGGAGGGCCAGCCGCTGATCGCGACGCCGCCGGAGGTGTCGCCGACCCTGCGCGACGCCATCGGCCGCTACTGCCGCGGCGCCGGCTTCCAGCCCGTGATCCGGCTGGAGACGCAGATGCAGCAGACCATCGTCCAACTGGTGGCGGAGGATCTCGGGATCGCCCTGGTGCCGGAATGCATGAGCGCGCTGGGCGTCGCCGGGGTGGTGTTCCGGCCGCTGCAGGACGCGCCGATGATCGACCATGTCATCGCCTGGCGGGCGGGGAACCTGAACCCGGCGCTGAGGACCTTCCTGGCCACGGCCGGCGCCGCGGGGTGATGCCCCAAGCCTTCATCCCGTTGCCGGCCGACGGCCGGTGACGCATTCTTGCCGGCATGATCGCCAGTCCCATCCTCGCGCTGCTCGACGCCGTGGCGATCCCGTGGACCGCCTCGCGGGCAGAGCTGATGGACCGGCACGGCGTCCGCCGGGATCCCTGGTACGACGATGACATCGTCCTGCTGGAGACGCCGCAGCCGCTCGTTCCCGGGCTGATGCGGCCGATCGGATTCCGGCCCGTTCCTCGCTTCGCGCCCTGGCTGCCGCCGGTCTATCTCAGCGGGTATGTGCACCAGTCCGGAGATCCGCACCGCAATCTGGATATGACCGCCGCGGCGCTCTCGACGTGGCTCGGCCCCGGCCGGCCTTCCGGCGTCTCGAACACACGGGGCTGGCGCTGGCAGGAAGGGCTCTCGATCATCGAGCTGACCTGCTGGCCGCCGGAGCTGCAGCCTCCCGGCCTCCAGAATCGGGCGCATGAGCGCGAGCCGCGGCTCGCCGTCGCCTGCCATCTGACGATATGCACCGGCTACCGGCCGCCGGTGACGCCCGAGGAGCAGGCCGGGCTGGACGGGTTCGAGGAGATCGGCCGCCTGGCCGAGACCGGGCTGCGCATCGCCGGCAACGACGCGCCCGAATATGCGCTGGAGTTCATCCGGGATCCCGGCGCCGATGCCGGGCGCTTCACCGGCCGCGTCGGCCTGTCGCCCGGCCACCTGATCTTCGGCTGGGACGAGCTCTATGTCGTCGCCGTCGAGCGGATCCTGCGGTTCGAGCTGCTGCACCTGACGCCGGCGCGCGGCCCCGGCGGAGCCTTCCTGTATGTGCACTGCGCGACCGCCATCCCGGCCTGGCCGGAGAAGCGGCTCGTCATGACCGGCGGCCTCGACCTTGACCGGACCGAGGCGCTGGCGGCGAAGCTGGCGCGGACAACCGGCAAGCCTGTCGAACGCAGCACCGCACCCGACGACTGAGGCGGCGGTGTCCCGTCACGCCCCCAGGTCGCGCGGCGGCGGGATGTCGATGGTGAAGCGGGTGCCGCCGGGACCGCTGTCGATGTCGATGGCGGCGTCGAGCTGCCGCACCTGGGCCTGCAGCACCATCATGCCGAGGCCGCTGCCATTCGCCGGCATCTTGCCCTGCGGCAGGCCGACGCCGTTGTCGGCGATCTCGAGCCGCCAGCCGCCCTCCGCCCGCGGCTGGAAGCGGATCTGCACCCGCCCCTCCCGCCGGTCGGGGAAGGCGTATTTCACGGCGTTGGTGACCAGCTCGTTGACGATCAGGCCCAGCGGCACCATCCGCGACGGCGGCAGCTCGGCCGAGGCCACGTCGCAGATGATCGAGACACCGCCATTCTCCGGCAGCAGCGCCCGCGACAGGTCCTCGCACAGCCCGGTCAGGTAGTCCTTCACCTCGACCCGGTCGACCGAGACATTGGCGTAGAGCCGGCGGTGGACGATGGCCAGCGCCTGGATCCGGTCGTTCGCCTCGGCCAGAGCGTGCTTCGCCTCCGGGTTCTGGGCCCGGCGCGCCTGCAGCCCGAACAGGCTGGACAGCAGCTGGAAGCTGTTCATCACCCGGTGGTTGATCTCGCGCAGCAGCAGGTCCTTCTGCTTCAGGTTCTCCTCGATCCTGTCGGCCATGGCGTCGAAGGCGGTGGCGAGGCGGCCGAACTCGTCGCGGCCGTGGCGCAGCCGGACGCGCGCGTCG
>NZ_JANX01000587.1 GCF_000767795.1 Inquilinus limosus MP06
GCCGTCAGCGCGGCCAGGACGCAAAGCGCTCGGCCGACCATGGGCCGAGAGCGCAATGTGCTGCCTCTCCCGCTTGCGAGGCTTTTTCGGAATTCGCCCTCTGAACCGACGTGTGTTTTCCACACTCCCCCTCCCCTTGCGGGAGGGGGTAGGAGGAGGGGGCTGTCGATGGCGAGAGCCGGCGCGGAAGTCTCAAGGATTTCTGCGGGGTCAGTGGCGACATGCAACACCGATTTGAACGGCTCGGCCAATACCCCTCCCCTACCCCCTCCCGCAAGGGGAGGGGGAGGATAAAAGGGGCCGGCGGGGCTAAACGGCGGTGTTCTGAAAAGGATTCGCTTGCGGGAGAGGCAAGACACCTTCGCTCATCACGCATCGACCCCATCCGATCGCCTTGGGCCACCCGATGCGCGGTCATGCGCTCAGGTCGTGGTTCACCAGCGGCAGGGTGCGGATGCGCTTGCCGGTGGCGGCGAAGACCGCGTTCAGCACCGCCGGGGCCGCGACCGCGATGGTCGGCTCCCCGACCCCGCCCCAGAAGCCGCCGGAGGGGATGATGATCGTCTCCACCGCCGGCATCTCGTCCATGCGCAGCACGTTGTAGGTGTCGAAGTTCTCCTGCTCCATGCGGCCGCCATTGACCGTGCACTCGCCGTAGAGGCAGGCCGACAGGCCGTAGACGAAGGACCCCTCGACCTGCCGCTCGATCTGCGCCGGGTTGACGGCATGGCCCGGATCGGTCGCGGCGATGATGCGGTGGATCCGGAGGCGCCCGTCGGTGACCGAGACCTCGGCCGCGGCCGCGACATAGCTGCCGAAGCCCATGATCTGGGCCAGGCCGCGATGCCGGCCCTCCGGCGGCGGGCTGCCCCAGCCGATCCGCTCCGCCGCCGCCTCCAGCACCGCCAGATGCTTCGGGTGGTTCGCCATCAGCTTGCGGCGGAAGGCGAGCGGGTCCTGCCCGGCGGCATGGGCCAGCTCGTCGATGAAGCACTCCAGGTAGACCGCGTTCTGGTTCAGGTTGACGCCGCGCCAGAAGCCCGGCGGCACCGGCGGGTTGCGCATGGCGTGGTCGACCAGCAGGTTCGGGACGGTGTAGCCGATCACCCCTTCCGCCCCGCTGCCGACCAGGCCCTGGAACACCACCGGGTCCATGCCGTTCTGCATGCCCTCGGGCCGCACCGCCGCCAGGATCGACTGGCCGGAGATCCGCATGTGCAGCGCCGTCAGGGTGCCGTCCGCATCGAGCACGCCGGTCAGCTTGCACTGGGTGGTGGGATGATACGCGCCGTGCAGCATGTCCTCTTCGCGCGACCACAGCAGCTTCACCGGCGTGCCGGGGATCTGCTTCGCGATGCGCACCGCCTGCCGCACATAGTCCTGGAAGTTGCCGCGCCGGCCGAAGCCGCCGCCGAGATGAATCTTGTACACCTCGCATTGCCGCACCGGCAGCTCGGCCGCCTCGGCCGCCGCCGCCAGGCTGGCCTCGCCGTTCTGGGTCGGCACCCAGACCTCGCAGCGCTCCGGCGTCCACAGCGCCGTGGCGTTCATCGGCTCCATGGTGGCGTGGTTCTGGAACGGGAAGGCGTAGACCCCCGTGACCGTCTTCGCCGCGCCGGCGATCGCCTTGCGCACATCGCCCGCCTGGTTGCCGATGAAGGCATCGTCCGCATCGAGCCCGGCGGCCAGCATCTCGGCGATCGAGGCGCTGCTGACGCCGGTGTTCGGCCCTTCGTCCCAGACGACCGGCAGGGCGTCCAGCGCGGTCTTGGCCCGCCACCAGGTATCGGCCACCACGGCCACGGAGGTGTCGTCGACCTGCACCACCTTGCGCACGCCGGGCATGCCGGCGACGGCGGCGGCATCGAAGCTCTTCAGCTTGCCGCCGAACACCGGGCAGGCCTTGATCGCGGCGTTCAGCATGCCGGGCCGGACGATGTCGGAACCGTAGACCTGCTTGCCGGTCAGCTTGTCCGCCGTGTCCAGCCGCGGCAGCGGCTTGCCGGCGATGGTCCAGTCCTTCGGGTCCTTCAGCCTGATGTCGGCCGGCGGCGTCAGCTGCGCGGCGGCGGTCGCCACCTTGCCGAAGGTGGTGCTGCGGCCGCTGGCGGCATGGGTGATCACGCCCTTGTCGACCGTGCAGTCGGCAGGCGTCACCTGCCATTCCGCCGCCGCGGCCGCGACCAGCATCTCGCGCGCCGCCGCCCCGCCCTTGCGGACATAGTCCTGGGATTCACGGATGCCGCGGCTGCCGCCGGTGGAGAAATTGCCCCAGATCCGGTCGCGGGCGACGTTCTCGCCCGGGGTCGGGTATTCGGTGGTGACGCGGGACCAGTCGCAGCCCAGCTCCTCCGCCACCAGCTGGGCCAGGCCGGTCAGCGTCCCCTGCCCCATCTCGGAGCGGGCGATGCGGATCACCACGGTCTCGTCCGGCCGGATCACCACCCAGGCGTTGACCTCCGGCACCGCCTCGGCGGCCAGGGCCTCGCCGGCGAAGGGCACGCGGAAGCCGAGCGACAGCCCGCCGATCGCGGCGGCGCCGCTGACGATGAAGCCGCGGCGCGAAAGGCTCTGCACGATCGTCATTCTCGCCTCCCTCAGCCGTTCTGGACCGGGCCGCCATTGGCGGCGGCCTGCTTGATCGCCGCCCGCACCCGGTTGTAGGTGCCGCAGCGGCAGATGTTGGTGATCTCGGTGGAGATATCGTCGTCGGTCGGGCTGCGGTTCTGCTGCAGCAGCGCCGCCGCGGCCATGATCATGCCGGCCTGGCAGTAGCCGCATTGCGGCACGTCCAGCGCCGCCCAGGCCTTCTGCACCGGGTGCGAGCCGTCGGGCGACAGCCCCTCGATGGTGATGATCTGCTGCTCCGGCGTGATCGCGCTGACCGGCATGGCGCAGGACCGGGTGGCGACGCCGTCGATATGCACGGTGCAGGCGCCGCACTGGGCGATGCCGCAGCCGTATTTGGTGCCGGTCAGGCCGATCTGCTCCCGCAGCACCCACAGGAGGGGCGTGTCGGGCTCGACGTCGACGCTGCGCTCGGTTCCATTGATCCTGAGGGTGAAGGCCATGGCTGCCTCGCGGTTGGGCTGGGTGGGGCCGGGTCGGTGTCACGCGGAGCGCGGGCACCGGGTGGGGACCGGTGCCCGCCCCCGCCTCAGCCCGGCTTCGCGTCCGAGGCCGGCGCCGGGGCCTGCGTGGTGGTCGGGGTGCTCTGCCCGGCCTTGGCATTGCGCTGGATGCAGCCGTCGCCCTGGGCCAGGGCGGTGCCGATGGTCGCCAGCAGGGCGAAGCCGGCCAGGACCGGAACGGGAATTCTGGTGATCACGTCACGTCTCCTGAAGTTGTTGCACGGGAAAAGCCTGGGCAGCGGCTGTCGCAGAACCTTGTCCGGCGGCCCCGGTCTTTGTCGCGAGCCGTCGCGGGACGGCCCGCTGACACGGTTTGATACAAAGTCCCGGCCGGCCGGCTCAGCGGCCGGACAGATGGGCGATGATCGCGGCGCGCTGCGCGGCATCGGTCAGGCGGGCCGTCATGCTGGTGCCGGGCACGGCGCCGCGCGGATCGGCCAGAAAACGGTCCAGCGACTGGGCGTCCCAGGTGATGCCGGACTCCTGCAGGGCCTTGGAATAGCGGGCGCCCTGGACGCTGCCGGCCTTGCGACCGACCACCCCGGCCAGGCTGGGGCCGGCCCGGTTCTGCCCGGCCTCGAGGCTGTGGCAGGTGCCGCAGCGGGTGCGGAAGGCGCGCTCGCCGCCGGCGGCATCCTGCGCCGCGGCAGGGGAAGGGGCGCCCAGAAGCGCCGCGAAGGCCAGCAGCAGG
>NZ_JANX01000588.1 GCF_000767795.1 Inquilinus limosus MP06
GGCCGGCCGTTCCTGGTGATCGAGGATGCCGACCAGCCGCTGGCCCGGCTGCGCGAGGCCGGGATCGAGACCATCATCGGCAACGCCGTCGTGGCCGAGGTGCTGGGCCTGGCCAACCTGCCGGCGGCGCGGCAGCTCGCCGTCGCCGTGCCGAACGCCTTCGAGGCCGGGCAGATCGTGTCCCAGGCGCGGGCGGCCAACCCCGGCATCGCCATCATCGCCCGGGCGCATTCCGACGCGGAGGTGGAGCACCTGCGCAGCCTCGGCGCCGATGCGGTGATCATGGGCGAGCGCGAGATCGCCCGCGGCATGGCCGAGGCCCTGACCGCCGACAGGGCGGTGCCGGGGCTGCAGCCCGGAGTCACGCAAACCGCGTGACTCTCTCACGCCTGATTGCAAATCTGTTGCGCGGGGATATCGGTTCAGACATATTACATATTGTATACCAGTTGGACTCTTGCCAATCATGACTGGTCGCGGGCGGACCGGCCGACAACTGAGTGACCCTGGTCGGCCCGTCCTTGCCGGTCGCGCATCCGGGCGACGTGACGCGACGGCCCGGCGTCGATGCAGCAGCGGCGCTCAGCGCCTGACATCCACTCGATTGGCGCTCAGCGCCCCCACGCCCTTGCAGGCCCGGCCCGGAGTTTCGGGATCAGCCAGGGCCGTCCGCCGGAGGCCCCGGCCGGCCGGTCCGATCCCGTATCCCTCCTCGGCCTAGGCCTTCAGGGGCCAAAGAACCGCCGGCAGCCAACGACCGGCCGAACGACACAACACTGGGAGAGCCATCGCCATGAGTGCGATTTCCAATGCGAGCGCCGGGACGGGGAGAGCTCCGACGAATCGCTGGATCCAGTTGATCGCCGGCATCGTCTGCATGGTCGCCGCCGCGAACATCCAATACGCCTGGACCCTGTTCGTCCCCGAGATCCAGGAGACCTATGGCTGGAGCCGCGCGGCGATCCAGACCGCCTTCACCATCTTCGTCATCGTCCAGACCTGGCTGACCCCGATCGAGGGTTACTTCATCGACAAGTACGGCCCGCGCGCCCTGGTGCTGGTCGGCGGCGTGATGACCGGCCTGTCCTGGATCGTGAACTCCTACGCCACCTCGCTGACCGGCTTCTATGTCGGCGCCGCGATCGGCGGCATCGGCGTCGGCTGCGTCTACGCCACCTGCGTCAACGCCGCGCTGAAATGGTTCCCGGACCGGCGCGGCCTGGCCGTGGGCCTGACCGCCGGCGGCTATGGCGCCGGCTCGGCCCTGACCATCATCCCGATCGCCAATGTCATCGCCGGCTCGGGCTACCAGGCGGCCTTCTTCTGGTTCGGCCTGATCCAGGGCAGCATCATCTTCGCCGCCGCCTGGTTCCTGCGCGCGCCGGACAAGGAGGAGGTGAAGCACTCGACCAAGGTCGCCCAGACCCGGCGCGACTACACGCTGGGCGAGGCGCTGCAGACCCCGGTGTTCTACGTCATGCTCGGCATGTTCATCTGCACCGTCACCGGCGGGCTGATGGCGGTGGCCCAGCTCGGCGTCATCGCCCAGGATCTCGGCGTCAAGGACATGCCGGTGAACCTGTTCTTCTTCACCATGGCGGCGCTGCCCTTCGCCCTGATGCTGGACCGCATCATGAACGGCATCTCGCGGCCCTTCTTCGGCTGGGTGTCCGACCATATCGGGCGCGAGAAGACGATGTTCATCGCCTTCACCATGGAAGGGCTCGGCATCGTCGCGCTCGGCACCTTCGGCCATAACCCGTGGGCCTTCCTGATCCTGTCGGGCGTGGTGTTCCTGGCCTGGGGCGAGGTGTACTCGCTGTTCAGCGCCACCGCCGGCGACACCTTCGGCACCAAGCATCTCGGCAAGATCTACGGCGTGCTGTACTGCGCCAAGGGCGTCGCCGCCCTGCTGGTGCCGTTCGGCAACCTGCTGATGGAGGCGACCGGCACCTGGTCGACGGTGCTGTACACCGTCGCGGCGATGGACCTGATCGCGGCCTTCTCCGCCGTGCTGATCCTGCGGCCGATGCTGCAGCGCCACCACGCCCGCCAACGCCTCGGCCCTGGCTGCGGCGCAGCCGGAGCGGGCGGCCAGCCACAGCGGCCGGCTGGCCAGCGCGAACTAGGCGACCGGGCCGGCGCATCCGCGCCGGCCCCCCAGGACCTCACCCGGCCGTCACGCGTCCGTCCCCAGGACGGCCGGGGATTTTCGGAGCGGCGCCACCGTTCCTCAGGATGGAAGAGCCTGGCCGGGAGGGGCGACCCTTCCGGCCGGTTTCCGTTCCGGCGGGGCGCATCGCCCGGCTTCGCAGATCCGCCACAATCGGACCGGACGATGCGGCCATGTCCGACGCGCTCGCCATCCTCCGCATCTTCGGCCGGTTCCTGCTCAACACCCTGGTGCTGCTGGCCTGGATGTTGGCCGCCGCCCTGGCGTACACGCTGGCCAGTTGCACCTCCGGCGATCCCGTCAGCTGGGCGATCCTGATCGTGATCGCGGGCGGCTTCTTCGTCTGGCCGATCACCCTGGCCCTGCTGATCGGGGCCTTCGTCCTGGCGATCCGCTATCCTTACACCCGCGGCTGGTGGCGCACGGTCTTGGCGATCACCGCGGTGCTGGCCTTTCTCGGTGCGGCGGCGGGCTTCGGTGATCGCCAGGCCTGCACCTTCGGCGGCTTCTGACCCCGGCCTCAGCCCTCGAAGACGAGCTGGATGCGGTCGCTGGCGAAGCTGGACAGGCCGAACTCGACCACCGCGCCCTCGGCGTCGACATTCAGCGCCTCGGTCGCCATCACCGGCCGGGTGCGGGTGATTTCGAGCAGGCGCTGCTCCCGCGCATCCGGCAGCCGGGCCGAGACCCTAGTGCGGCGGCGGGTGTAGTCGGCGACGCCGAGGCGAGCGAAGCTGGCGGTCACCGAGCCGGTCTCGCGGAAGATCTCGACGATCCCCGGGAAGCGCGCGGCGGGGAAGTAGTGGCTGGCCAGGCTCAGCGGCAGCCCGTCGGCATGCGACCGCGTGTCCAGCCGGATCACCGGCGTCCCGGCCGGCACGTCCAGCTCCCGCGCGATCATGGCGGAGGCCGCTTCGGTGGCGGATTCGAGCAGCTCCAGCCGCGCCGCGCGATTTTCCCGCTTCATGTTCTCGTGGAAGCGGGTGCGCCGGCCGATCAGATAGGCGATGGCGCCGAGATGGACGAAGGTGCCGCGGCCCTGGGTGACGTCGACCAGGCCCTGCTCCTCCAACTCGGCCATCGCCCGCCGCACGGTGTGGCGGTTGACGCCAAACCGCTCCGACAGCTCCGCCTCGGTCGGCAGCCGGGCCCCGGCCGGATGCACGCCGTCGCGGATCTCCCGCTCCAGCGTCTCGCTGATCTGGCGCCACAAGGCGACGCCGGCGCCGCGGCTGAGAGAGATGGGCCGAATCATGCCACGTCCGTCACGCAAATTTCATCCTTCCCGGCTTGCGGTTGTCGTCGAATCCCGTTCATGATCTAAACATACGGATGACTAGATGATTAGGCAATAGGTCTATCAGCCTATGATCACAAAAACTGAAGAGCGCCGGGACTGGATGGCCGTGCTGGCCAAGGCGGACTCGGGGACCCTCCACCGCCTGTGGGCCGATCTCGGCGACGGGGCCGGCTTCACCACGCTGCGCCCGGCCGAGACCGGCATGGTGATGGTGCGCGGCCGCGCCGGCGGCGACGGCATGGCCTTCGCGCTCGGCGAGATGACGGTGACGCGCTGCGCCGTTCGGCTGGACGGCAGCGAGGTGCTGGGCTTCGCCTATGTCGCCGGCCGCGACCGTCGCCATGC
>NZ_JANX01000589.1 GCF_000767795.1 Inquilinus limosus MP06
CGGCAGGGCGGCGAACAGGAAGCCGGGCCGGACGGCGCGGGAATCCGCGGTCAGCCCCTTCAGCCCGGCGGGCAATGTCGTCACGCCGCCGCTCATCCCTCTTCCTCCTCCGGCGCGGCCGCGACCTGCGGAGCGCCGCGGCCACCCGGCGCCACCGCGAGCGCCTCCAGGATCGCCGGGTCGTTCGGATCCTTCGGCTCGACCCCCATCATCGGCCCCATGCGGGCGATGATGCGGCCGCCGAGCGGCGCCGCGTTCCAGCCGGCGGTGTTATAGCCGTAGGTGCCTTCGACCGCCTGGGCATCCTCCAGCATGGTCATGACGATGTATTTCGGATCATAGGCCGGGAAGATGCCGACGAAATCGGTCACGCCGGCCTTGCGGTTGTAGCCGCCGCGCACCGCCTTGTTGGCCGAGCCGGTCTTGGCGCCGACGAAGTAGCCGGGGACATCCGCCTTGGTGGCGGTGCCGCTGACCACCACGACGCGCATCAGCGCACGCATGATCCGCGACAGCTCGGGCGACATCACCCGGGTTTCCGGCACCGGCCGGGACGGGTCGTGCTTGATCAGCGTCGGCGGGTGGAGGGTGCCGCCATTGACCACGGCGGCGACGGCGCTGACAAGCTGGATCGGGGTGACCGCCATGCCATGGCCATAGGCGATGGTCATGCCGCTGACCTGGGTCCAGGGCTGGGGCACCATCGGCGATCCGACCTCCGGCAGCTCGAGCGGCGAAGGCTTGGTCAAGCCGAGCCGGGCCAGAAACTCCTTCTGCCGCTGCAGCCCCGCCGCCTCGAACATGTGCACCGAGCCGGTGTTCATCGACTGGCGGAAGATCTCGTAGACGCTCCACCGCCCGGATTGCGGCTCGGCCCGGAAATTGCGGATGGTGAAGCGGCCGACCCGGATCGGGCTCTGCTCGTAGGTGGTTTCCAGGGTCGACGTGCCGCTTTCCAGCGCCAGCGCGGTGTTAAAGATCTTGAAGGTGGAGCCCATCTCGTACACGCCGAGCGTGTTCCGGTTGAACAGGGCGTCCTCCGACGCGGCGGTCGGCTCATAGGGGTTGAAATCCGGCAGCGAGATCATGGACAGGATCTCGCCGGTCTTGACGTCCATGATGATGACGTTGCCGGCGGTCGCCTTGAACTTGGTGATCGCGGCCTGCAGCTCGTTCCGCACCATCTCCTGCAGCCGCAGGTCGATCGACAGCGCCACCGACTCGCCGGCCCGCAGCCGGCTGTCCAGGCTCTTCTCCAGCCCGGCGATGCCCTGTGCGTCGATGTTGGTGAAGCCGACGACATGCGAGGTCAGCGCCCCGGCCGGGTAGTAGCGGCGCTCCTCGCTCTGGAAGGCCAGGCCGGGGATGCCGAGGCGGTTGATCTCGTATTGCTGCGCCGGGGTCAGGCCGCGCTTCAGCCAGACGAAGCGCCGCTCTGACGACAGGTCGGCCAGCAGCTTCTCGGCATTCAGCTCCGGCAGCAGCTTGCTGAGCTTCAACGAGGCCTCGATCGGGTCGATCACCAGCTTCGGGTCGGCGTAGAGCGACATCGAAGGCAGCGTGGTGGCCAGGATCAGCCCGTTGCGGTCGCGCAGATCGGCCCGGTCGGTGGTGGTCTCGCCGGCCATGGCGACCGCCGCGCCCTCGCCGGTGTCGCCGAACGCCATCATCCGGACCAGCCCGGTGCCGATCCCGGCAAAAGCCAGGCCGAAAACCAGCGCGGTGACGACGACGCGCTGCCGGCCGGTCTCGATCGCCGCGGCCAGGGTGCGGCCGGGATGCGCGACATCGGCCCGGACGGACCGTGGGCCGGGCTGCATCGAGGGGAGGTCGGAGAGGACGGCCATCGGTCAGTCCTCGTTGCCGCCGGAGAGATTGGCCACCACCGCATTCGCCGGCGGTGACAGCATCTGCAGGATCGCCGGGTCCTTCGGGTCGGCCGGTTTGACTCCGAGCATCGGGCCCATCCGGGCGATGATCCGCCCGCCGAGCGGCGCCGAATTCCAGCCGGCGCTGGCGAAGCCGTAGGTGCCCTTGATCGGCTGCGGGTCGTCCAGCATCGTCATGACGATGTATTTCGGATCGTAGATCGGGAACACGCCGACGAAATCGGTCACCCGGGCCCGGCGGTTGTAGCCGCCGCGCGCCGCCTTGTCGGCCGTGCCGGTCTTGCCGCCGACGAAATAGCCCGGCACCTCGGCCTTGGTCGCCGTGCCGCCGGTGACGACGGCGCGCATCAGCATCCGCATCGTGCGCGACAGCTCGGCCGAGATCACCCGCTTGCCCGGCACCGGCTGGGACGGGTCGCGCTTGAACAGCGTCGGCGGGTGCAGGATGCCGCCATTGACGATGGCGCTGACCGCGGTGACCAGCGACAGCGGCGACACCGCCATGCCGTGGCCATAGGCGATGGTCATGCCGCTGACCTTGCTCCACGGATGCGGCACCATCGGCGCGCCGACCTCGGGAAGATCGATCGGCGCAGGCTTGGTCAGGCCGAACCGGGTCAGGAACTCCTTCTGCCGGTCGACGCCCGCCGCCTCCTCCATATGGACGGAGCCGGTGTTGAGCGACAGGCGGAAGATCTCGTAGACGCTGAGCATCCCCGACTGGGGGTCGCCGCGGAAATTGTGGATGGTGAAGCGCCCGACATGGATCGGGCTTTCGTCATAGAGGCTGGTCAGCGTCGAGGTGCCGCTTTCCAGCGCCATCGCCGTGTTGAAGATCTTGAACGTCGACCCCGGCTCGTACACGCCGAGCGTGTTCCGGTTGAACATCGACTCCTCGGACGGGCCGCCGGGCTCGTACGGATTGAAGTCCGGCAGCGAGACCATCGCCAGGACCTCGCCGGTGTTCACGTCCATGATCAGGGCGTTGCCGCCCTGGGCGTGGAATGTGTCGATCGAGGCCTTCAACTCGTCGCGCACCATCTCCTGCAGCCGCAGGTCGATCGACAGCGCCACCGACTGGCCGTCCTGCAGCCGGTCGTCCAGGCTCTTCTCCAGTCCGGCGATGCCCTGGGCGTCGATGTTGGTGAAGCCGACCACATGCGAGGTCAGGTTGCCGGCCGGATAGTAGCGGCGCTCCTCGTTCTGGAAGGCCAGGCCGGGGATGCCGAGGCGGTTGACCTCGTATTGCTGGGTCGGGGTCAGCCCGCGCTTCAGCCAGACGAAGCGGCGGTCCGACGACAGGTCGGCGAGCACCTTGGCCTGGTCGAGATCGGGCAGCACCTTGGCCAGGCGCAGCGAGGCCTCGATCGGGTCCAGCACCATCTTCGGGTCGGCGTAGAGCGACACCGAGGGCAGCGTGGTGGCGACGATCAGGCCGTTGCGGTCGCGCAGGTCGGCCCGGTCCTCGGTCGGCGCGACGGCGGGCAGGGCATGGGTGGCGAGGGCGGTGTCGGCATCGCTGCCGAAGGCCATCAGATCGACCAGCTTGAGGCCGATGGCGCCGAAGGTGAGGCTGAACACCAGGGCGCTGATGACGATGCGCTGGCGGCCCGTCTCGATGGCCGCGGAAAGCCGCTGAGCCGGCCGAGAGGCCGGCTCCGTCTGCCGCGGTGCATTCTTCGGGAGGCCGTCCAGCGCGTCAGCCGTCATCGAATTCCCCGAGGCCCCTCGAGTCCGGAGAGCAGTGCGCCGATCGGATCGTCCGAGGCGGCGGCCCGGGTCGGGGTCAAGGCCTGGGCCACGGCCTCCAGCGGCGCGGGCGTGGCGGGTCGGCGCGGCGCCACCACCGGCCGGATCGGGACATCGGCCACGACAACGCGGGCAACAGGCGGGGCCGCGACGGGCGGGACGGCCGGGGCCGCTGCCG
>NZ_JANX01000590.1 GCF_000767795.1 Inquilinus limosus MP06
GTCCAGCGCCGTCGCGTCGCCGGCCAGCGCGACGATGCCCGAGGCGGCCAGGGCCTGCGCCGTCGGTCGCTGGTTGTCGGCCAGGGTGACGGCCAGCGTCGGCAGGCCGAGGCAGCAGCGCTCCCACGAGCTGCTGCCCATCGCCCCGATCGCCGCGTCGGCCTGCAGCATCGCCTGCGCCATATCATCCAGCCCGACATGGCAGCGGAAGCGCGGATCCGCGTCGGCGAGCGCCCGCACCCGGTCGATGCTGGGCGCCGCCGGCCCCAGCACCACCTCGGCCCGCGCGAAGCCGGTGATCGTCGCCAAGGCGGCGCAGACCCGGCCGGTGATGCCGCCGACATCGGTCAGGCCCAGCGACACCAGGATCGTTTCCGGCCGTCCCGTTCCCTGGCGCCGCTCCAGCGCTGCCGGCCGGAGTGCCGCGAAATCCGGGCGCAGCAGGGCGTAGTCCAGGCCGACCAGCCGCCGGCATCCGGGCGGCACCAGCCCGTCATAGGCGGAGGCGGCGGCGCCGAAATTCTGGTTCAGCAGCAGGTCGCAGCGATGCGGCGCCGCCGCGAGGTCGTCGATCACCAGCAGCCGGCGGGTCGCCGCGGCGAAGGCCTGCTCCTCCGGCGCCGTCCAGCGGTAGAGATCGCACACTGCCGCGTCGGCGCCGTCCGGCCAGGCCGCGCGGAGTCCCGCCACCGCCGCGTCGGGATCCGGCCCGACCACGCGGCAGTCGGCGCCGGACAGGACCGGGACCACGGCCGCGGCCTCGCCATTCACCAGGAACAGGCAATCGGCGCCGCGATCCGCCAGCGCCCGGGCCAGGGACAGGCAGCGCATGGCATGACCGCCGCCGATCGCCCCCGACGCATCCAGCCGGAAGGCGACGCGGGGCCTGCTCTCAGACGGTCCAGCCATCGAGGGCGCCCGGCCGCTTGATCTCGATCTCGACGAAGGCGATCGGGTGCGGCGAGCCGTTCATCACGTCATGGCGGATGCCGGCGGGGCGCATATAGGACTGGCCCTCGCCCAGCGGCACGTCGATCTCCGCCTCGCCATTGTGGATCCGCAGCGTGCCGGCCCGCAGCATGATCACGAAATAGGGATAGCCGTGCTGGTGCCAGCCGGTGGCGGCGCCCGGCTCGAAGTCCCAGCACGTGATCCGGACGGTGTCGTCGTCCTGCTGCACGGTCGGCACCGCCCGCGGCGCGTTCTGAAAGCCCATGATCTGCTCCGACTCAGCCGGCGTCACAGTGCGGGCTGGGTCCGCCGCAGGCAAGCGGCACGGTCGTTGTCAGCCCCGGGCGGAGGGGCTAGACAGGCGGAAACGCAGGAGGGGGCGGACGATGCGGGGATGGATCGGGGCGCTTGCCTCGGCGGTCATGATCGGAATGGCCGTTCCGGCGGCGGCCGAGACGGTGTCGGTGCTGACGCCCTATCTCTCCGCCGTCGCCACCGGCGAGATGGTGGAGACCTTCAAGGCCGATGCCGAAAAGCGCGGCTGGACCGTCTCGGTGGTCGACACGGCCGGCGATTTCGGCGCCCTGGCCAGCCGGGTCGAGGATGTGGTCAACGCCCGCGCCGGTGCCATCGTGCTGGTGTCGATCAACCCGGCGCAGATCCAGGACCAGGTCGGCAAGGCCGCGGCGGCCGGCATCCCGGTCTTCGCCATCGACGGCGCGACCGGGCCGGGGGTGACGCTGAACGTGACCTCGGACAACCACGCCCTCGGCAAGACCATGACCGACTTCCTGTTCGGCCGGCTGGGCGGCAAGGGCACGATCGTCCGCTTCTTCCATTCGGCCCATCCCGGCGTGCACCAGCGCGAGATCGCGCTGGACGAGGCGCTGCAGGCCACGCCGGGCATCCGCCAGGCGGCCGACCACTACGTCCAGGTGCCAGGCCAGATCGACGACAGCCGCAACGCCATGGACGCGATGCTGGCCGCCAACCCGGCGCCGGGCGCGATCGACGCCGTCTGGGCGGCCTGGGACGAGCCGGGCATCGGCGCCCTGCTGGCGCTGCAGGCGGCCGGACGGACCGACATTGTCATCGCCGGCATCGACGGCAACCCACAGGCGGTCGACCTGATCCGGCAATGCACGCCCTTCATCGCCACGGTCCGCCAGAACTTCGCCGAGATGGCGACGATCACGGCCGGGCAGATGGCCAAGGTCTTCGCCGGCGGCAAGCCCGACGCGGCCGAGCTCTACGCCCCCGGCACGCTGATCACCCGCGACAGCCTGGGCGTGACCTGCCCGTGAGAGCTGTTCGGGCCATCGCCGTCGGTCAGACCCGTCCCTTCCATCCTCCCCCTCCCCTTGCGGGAGGGGGCAAGGGGGAGGGGTTTGGCGCCGACGGGACGATATCGAGCGTCGCCACCGGCCCCGCAGAAGTTCCGGCAACGCCGCGCCGGCTTTCATCATCGACACCCCCTCCCCTACCCCCTCCCGCGGGGGGAGGGGGAGTGTGGAAGAGACGCGCCGGTTCGGGTGGCCGAACTCTCGGAAGGTCTCGCGCGCCAGCGGACAGTTCCTCCGGAGATCGGACCATGGCCACTGAGGCCCGGCTGATCGAGCGCTTCGGCACGCCGGCGGCGCTCGCCGTGATCGTGCTGGGCTTCGCCCTGGCGCGGCCGGACGCCTTCGCCACCGCTGCCAACCTGCTGAACGTCACCCAGCAGATGGCGATCCTGGCGATCGTCGCCGCCGCCGCGACCCTGGTCATGGTGATCGGCGAGTTCGACCTGTCGGTCGGCTTCATCGCCTCGCTGGCCGGCGTGCTGGTGGTCAAGCTGCTGGCCGCCGGCACCGGCATCGCGCCCGCGATCCTGCTGACGCTGCTGGCCTGCACCGCCATCGGGGCGCTCAACGGGCTGGTGGTCCGCGGCCTCAGGGCGCCGTCCTTCATCGCCACGCTGGCGCTGGGCACCATCGCGTCCGGCATCGCCTATTGGCTCTCCGGCGGCGCCAGCCTGTTCCAGGGCATCCCGCCGGGCTTCACCGCACTCGCCCGGACTCCGCTGGGCCTGGTGCCGGTGCTGACGCTGTGGATGCTGGCGGTGCTGCTGGCGGCCGGCGGCACCCTGGCGCTGACCGTGTTCGGCCGGCGGCTGATCGCGATCGGCAGCAACCGCGAGGCGGCGCACCTGTCCGGCGTGCCGATCGGCCGGCCGGTGGTCGTGGTCTTCGCCCTCTCCGCCGCCCTGTCCGGCCTGGCCGGAGTGCTGCTGGCGGCGCGGCTGGGCAGCGTCCAGCACACCATGGGCGAGAGCCTGCTGCTGCCCGCCTATGCCGCCGTGTTCCTCGGCATGACCGCGTTCCGCGGCGGCCGCCCCAACATCCTGGGCACCGCGGTCGGCGTCGCCATCATCGCGGTGCTGGCGAACGGGCTGACCATCCTCAACATCGATCCCTTCTTCCAGAAGATGGTCACCGGCGCGATCATCATCGCCGCGGTGATGTTGCGCCGCTTCGGCATGGCGGCGGCGCGATGAGCATCCTCCTGGTCTTCGATCTCGGCACCACGGCGCTGAAGCTGGTGGCCTTCGGCGAAGATGGCCGCCCCGCCCGGCAGGTCGAGGCGCGCCACCCGACCCGGTCGACGCCCGGCGGCGGGCAGGAGCAGGACCCGGAGGATTGGTGGACCGCCGCCGTCACCGCCTGCGCCGTCCTGCCGGCGGCGATGCGCGACTCGGTGCGGGCGATCGCCCTGGTCGGCACCATGGAGAACCTGGTGGCGCTCGACGCCGGGGGCGGCCCGGTGCGCCCGGCGCTGCTGTACAGCGACGGCCGCAGCGGCGCGACCTTCGCGCCGGTCCGC
>NZ_JANX01000591.1 GCF_000767795.1 Inquilinus limosus MP06
GGTCGCGCCCAGCCGCGCCAGCTCGGCCGCGATGGCGGCGCCGATGCCCTGGGTGCCGCCGGAGACCAGGGCCGTGCGGCCCTGGAACAGATCGGTCCGGAAGGTCATGCGGTTCTCCCGTCCGGCAGGGCCGTGGACCGGTCGGCGACCGGCTTGCGCACCAGCACCACCAGGGCGAGCGCGCCGACGCAGGCGACGGCGGCGCTGATCAGCAGCGCATTGACGAAGGAGCCGGTGCGGTCGACCACGAAGCCGGTGACGATCGGGGCGAAGGAGCCGGCGAAATAGCCGCCGAAATTCTGTATGCTGCCGAGCGACGCCACCTGGCGCGACGGCGCGGCGACGCTGACCAGCATCCAGGCGGTGGAGCTGGCGTAGTTGATGAAGAACATGGCCAGCGAGATGTAGACCACGGCCAGGGTCAGGCTCGGCGTGTAGGCCGCCGGCAGGGTGAAGATCGCGCCGCCGACCAGCCCCGCGGCCATCGGCCACTTCCGGCTGGCGATCGCCCCGACGCCGCGGGCCAGCAGGAAATCCGCCACCCGGCCGGAGCACAGCATGCCCAGCGCGCCGAAGATGTAGGGGATGGCGACCACCCAGCCGGTGCGGGCGATGCTGAGGCCGCGCTCATGCTCCAGATAGCCGGGCAGCCAGGTCAGGTACAGCCAGACCATGTAGACCACGCCGCCGAAGCCGATGACCATGCCCCAGGTGGTGAGGTTGGCGAACAGCCCGGCCCAGTCGGCGAAGCTCTGCCGCGGCGTCGGCTGCGCCGGCCGTCCCTCGTCGAGGAAGGACCGCTCGGCCTCGGTCAGCGCCACGTCGCCGCGGTTGCGGTAGATCAGATACCAGCCGACGGCGACGATGATGCCCAGCACGCCCATCAGGATGAACATCGGACGCCAGCCGAAGGCCAGCATCAGGGCGGTCAGGATCGGCGGCGCGATGGCGGGCCCGATGCAGGAGGAGGCGACGAAGATGCCCGTCGGCATGCCGCGCTCGCGCAGCGGGAACCATTCGCTGATCACCTTGGCGCCGGCCGGGAATTGCGGCGCCTCGCCGACGCCGAGCACGGCCCGGGTGCCGACCAGCTGGCCCAGCGACTGCGCCAAGCCGCCAGCCAACTGGGCCAGCGACCAGAAGAACATGCCGGCGCCGAGCATGATGCGGGCGCCGAACCGGTCGAGCATCGCCCCGACCGGCAGCTGCGAGAAGGCATAGGTCCAGGAGAAGGCGGAGAGCAGCAGCCCCATCTGCGTGGCCGACAGGCCGAGCTCGCCGGCGATGTCGTGGTTGGCGATCGAGAGGGTGCTGCGGTCGAGATAGTTGACGATGCCGGCCGCCGTCAGGAAGGCGACGGCGATCCACTGGATCCTGCGGATCCGTGGCGGCTTGCCGGAGGACATGAGACGTTTTCCTCAGTACCTTGGATTATCTGGATTTTTTTCGACGCGATCAGCGGATGAACTGATCGACGTAATCGGCGCCCAGCCCCACCTCGGTATAGTGCTTGCGGCACATGTCCAGCTTGGTGAACACGTCCTCGTAGCCGGTGTGTTTGCCCCAAGGATCAACGTAGTACATGACGCCGTTCACCTGGAAATAGGTGATCATCTCCTCGACATCCTCGTCGACCACCAGGGTGTGGGTCTCGCCCGGCGGCTCGAAGACGTAGCTGCCCTCGGTGGCGACCCAGTCATGCTCCAGATAGCGCCAGCTGCCCTTGAGGACGAAGCCGTGCACCGGCCCGGGATGGCGGTGGCGGCTGAGCACGCCGGCCTTGCGAACCCGCAGAAGGTTCATCCAGTAACCGCTTGAGATATTGAGACAAAGTGGCCGGAACCAGACATTCTCGGCCTGCGGCACCCAGACCCGCTCATCCTGCGGCACGGCGTGGGGCACGACGATATCCCGCAGCGCTTCGGGCGGGTTCGGATACTGGTAGGGCATCCGCTTGGTATCGGCGTCGGCTGGCATGACGCTTTCCTCCAGTTTGTCCACATTATGGACGATCTATCCATTTTGTGGACAGACACTGGACCCGGATCGTGCGTCCGTCAATGCCGGACAAATGAATCGCCCGGCCGGCCTTCCCTACCCGGCGATGCGGCGGGGCGAGGGGCCGGTCCGAAGGGCGGCCGCCACCGCGACCACGGCCAGGGCGAGCGGGGCGAAGGACAGCCAGAGGACCGTGTTCCAGCCATAGGAGGTCAGCAGGCCGCCGGACAGGAACGACCCGAAGGCCATGGTCCCGAAGACGACGAAGTCGTTGAGCGACTGCACCTTCGCCTTCTCCTCCGGCGCGTGGCAGTCCAGCACCATGGCCGAAGCGCCGACGAAGCCGAAGTTCCAGCCGAGGCCGAGCAGGATCAGCGTCACCCAGAAATGGGCGACGTCCACCCCCGTCAGGCCGACCGCGGCGGAGGCGGCGGTCAGGACCAGCCCGGCCGCCACCACGCGCGGCGCGCCGAAGCGGGTGATCAGCCGCCCGGTGAAGAAGCTGGGCGCGTACATCGCGATCACATGCCACTGCAGGCCGAGATTGGATGCCTCCTGCGGCAGGCCGCAGATGTGCATGGCCAGCGGCGCCGCCGTCATCAGGAAGTTCATCAGCAGGTAGGAGACGACCCCGCAGACCACCGCGATGATGAAGCGCGGCTGGCGCGCGATGACGCCGAGCGGGCGGCCGCCGCCCGTCTCGGCTGCCGCGGCCGGCGCGGGCAGCCGGACCCCGAGCAGGATGAAGGCGGACAGAACGGCCACCGCGGCCTGCGCCAGGAAGGTGGCGGCGAACATATGCGGCGGCCACAGATTCATGGTGTAGGTGACGAGTTGCGGGCCGATGACCCCGGCGGCCACCCCGCCGGCCATGACGGCGGACAGCGCCCGCGGGCGCCGCTCCGGCCGGGCGCAGTCGGCTGCGGCGAAGCGGAAGGACAGCACCACGGCGGCATAGGCCCCGCCGAAGAAGGTCGCCAGGCAGAACAGCCAGAAGGAGCCGAGCACGACCGCCAGGGCCGCCAGCAGGCCGACCAGCACGCCGCACACCGTGCCCGCCAGGAAGGCGGCACGGCGGCCGTGGCGCTGGGCGACGCGGCCGGCCGGCAGGGTGCAGGCGGCCATCCCGACGACGAAGATCGAGATCGGCAGGGTCGCCAGCGCCTTGCTGGGGGCGAGCATCTCGCCGAGGATGGCGCCTGTCGCGTAGACGACCGTCGAATTCGCTCCGGCCAGCGCCTGCGCGACGGCCAGCCTGACGACGTTGCCGCGCTCGTAGTCATAGAGGCCGGCGGCTGCAGGCCTGGCGGCGATGCCGGCATTGGCGTGTGACACAGGGTTCCTCGGCAGTTGTGGGGATGGCAGCCGACCGGTGCCGTCCGACGCCGAGAGTATCGTCCGTTCGCTTGGCCGTCTTTCGACGGACTGCCATTCGATATAGAATATCGGACAAACTCCGAGAGGCTTGCCCATGAGCTGGGAGACGATCACGGCGCCGCCCGACGCGGCGCCCCCGCGGCCGATGACGATGCGGGCACAGTCGATCCCGCCGCGCCACACCTTTCCGGAGCACGAGCACGCCTGGAACCAGGTGGTCTACGCCATCTCCGGGGTGCTGACGGTGGCGGTGACGGGCCGCTCCTTCGTGATCTCGCCGGAGCAGGCGGTGTGGCTGCCGACCGGCACGCCGCACCGGGTCGGGTCGCTGCTCGGGGCGGAGTTCCGCAGTCTCTGGATCGCCGACGAGGCCGGGGCCGGCCTGCCGGAGAGCCCCACCGTCTTCGGCGTCTCGCCGCTGCTGCAGGCGC
>NZ_JANX01000592.1 GCF_000767795.1 Inquilinus limosus MP06
GACGCCGCCCGGCGCGACCCGCAGGCGCCGCCGCCGCCGAATGCCGAGCGCAAGCTGGACGCGCTGATGCGGCGAGGTGATGGAGCTGACCGGCAGCGCGTCGCACACCGAGCTGACGCTGACCGACCTGCAGGGCGGCGGCGACGAGACCACGGTCGGCTTCGAGTCGCTGACCCTCGGCGGCGGCTACAGCGGCCTGGACCGTGCCGCGCCGGGCCGCGGCCTGGGCAGCGACATGGCGCTGGAGCTGCGCGGGCTGAAGGTGGCGGACGCGCCGACCAAGGCGGAGCCCGGGAACCTGTCGGTCGACCGGGTGCGGCTGTCGGGCACGCTGGCCCCGGCCGCCGGCAAGCCGACCGCCGGGGCGGCGCTGACGCTCGATGTCGACGGGGTGTCCTTCGCCCTGACCCAGGACCCCGACGCGACCGCGCCGGACACGCAGTTCGACCTGGCCAAGGCCCGCTACGCCCTGTCGGCCGACGGCCTCGACATGGCCGGGCTGATCGACGTGATCGGCGGTTTCGAGCAGCTGATGGCGAAGCATGGCGACGCCGCCCCGCCGCCGGAGGAGCTGACCCCCTTGTTCGCCCGGGTCAGGGCGACCGCGGCGGCGCTGTCGCAGTACAAGTCCGAAATCGCCGTGAGCGGGCTGCGCCTGCGGTCGCCGGACGTGAACCTCGCCATCGGTGATGTCGGCTATGGCGAGATCTATGCCGGGCTGGACACCGACCAGGCCGGCTATCGCCTGGCCCTGGCTCTGGACGAGCTGGCGCTGGACCCCGGCCTGCCCTTCGCCGGCTGGGTGCCGCGGCAGGCGAAGATCGACATCGCGCTGAAGGACATTCCCAGCCGCTCGGTCCAGGGGCTGTTCTGGGACGGGATCGAGGCGGCCATCCAGACCGACCGGCCGCAGGGCTACGACCCGCTGGTGTCGCCCTACGGGGACGTCGTCTTCCAGGAGATGATGCAGAAGATCGGCGCCCGGCTGCTGCAGTCGAATGCCGGCCTGTCGATCGACAGCTTCAGCATCGTCGCGCCGCAGGGGGCGATCCATCTCGACGGCGGCGGCACGGTCGACCCGCAGGCGCGCTTCGGCGTGACCGCGCAGGGCAAGCTGCAGGTCGCGGGACTCGATGATTTCGTCAAATTCCTGCAGTCGCAGCCCGACGGCGCCGACGCCGCCGCCGGCATCACCATCTTCCAGATGCTGGGGCGGCAGAGCCAGGCCGCGGACGGCAAGGCGGCGCGCGACTACGACCTGGCGGTCGACGCTTCCGGCCGCGCGCTGATCAACGGAACCGACCTCGCGGCGCTGGCGCCGAAGCCCTGACGCCGGGCGTCTGTGGGGTTGCGTCCCGCCGCCGCTTTGCCCATATCGGCGGCGACAACGAATCCCCACCGGACCCCCGAGATGGACCAGCAGAAGACCGACGAGACCCTGACCTTCCAGGCCGAAGTCAGCCGCCTTCTCGATATCGTGGCGCATTCGCTCTACAGCCAGAAGGAGGTGTTCCTCCGCGAGCTGATCTCGAACGCCTCCGATGCGTGCGACCGGCTGCGCTACGCCGCGATCACGGCGCCCGAGCTGTCGGCCGGCGACGCCGATTACCGCATCACCCTGTCCGTCGACCCGGCGGCCCGCACCCTGACCATCGCCGACAACGGCATCGGCATGGGCCGCGAGGAGCTGGTCGGAAATCTCGGCACCATCGCCAGGTCCGGCACCCGCGCCTTCGTCGAGACGCTGACGGGCGACGCCAAGAAGGATGTCGGGCTGATCGGCCAGTTCGGCGTCGGCTTCTACTCGGCCTTCATGGTGTCGCGCGAGGTCGAGGTGTTCTCGCGCAAGGCCGGGGAGGAGCAGGGCTGGCGCTGGGTCTCCGACGGCAAGGGCGCTTTCACCGTCGGCGCGGCCGGGGACGTGGCCCGCGGCACCCGCATCGTCATGCACCTGTCAGAGGGCGAGGACGAGTTCCTGTCGCCGCTCAGGCTGCGCCAGATCGTCAAGACCCACTCCGACCACATCGCGATTCCGATCGTGCTGGTCGGCGAGGACGGCAAGACCGAGACGCTGAACCGCGCCTCGGCGCTGTGGACCCGGCCAAAATCCGAGATCACGGCCGAGGAGTACAAGGAGTTCTACCACCACGCCGCCCACGCCTTCGACGAGCCGTGGCTGACGGCGCATTGGAAGGCGGAAGGGGCGATCGAGTACAGCTCGCTGCTGTTCGTGCCGTCCAGCCAGCCCTTCGACCTGTGGGAGCCGGAGCGCAAGCACCGGGTCAAGCTGTATGTCCGCCGGGTGTTCGTGACCGAGGCGGCGGAGGGGCTGATCCCGCCCTATCTGCGCTTCCTGCGCGGCGTGATCGACAGCGAGGACCTGCCGCTCAACGTCAGCCGCGAGCTGCTGCAGTCGAACCCGACCGTGGCCAAGATCCGCCAGGGCGTGACCAAGAAGATCCTGGCGGAGCTCGGCCGCAAGGCCAAGGACGACGCCGAGAGCTACGGCACGTTCTGGACCGCCTTCGGCGCGGTGCTGAAGGAAGGCATCTACGAGGACCGCGAGCAGCGCGACGCCCTGCTGCCGCTGCTGCGCTTCCGCTCGACCAAGGGCGATGGCCTCGTCAGCCTCGAGGACTATGTCGGCCGGATGCGGCCGGGCCAGGAGGAGATCTGGTACATCACCGGCGACGACGCGGCGGCGCTGGCCCGCTCGCCGCAGCTCGAGGGCTTCCGCGCCCGCGACGTCGAGGTGCTGCTGCTGACCGACCCGGTCGACGAGTTCGCGGTGCCCTCGCTCAACGAGTTCCAGGGCAAGCCGTTCAAATCGGCCACCCGCGGCGGCGCCGACCTGTCGAAGATCGAGACCCCGGACGACGCGCCGAAGCCCGAGGCCGGCGAGGGCATGGACGAGCTGGTGGCGGCGCTGAAGCTGGCCCTGGCCGACCAGGTCAAGGACGTCCGCGCCTCGCAGCGCCTGACCGACAGCGCCGTCTGCCTGGTTGCCGACGAGGGCGACACCGACCTGCATCTGGAGCGGCTGCTGAAGCAGCATCGGCGGGTCGACACCGCGTCGAAGCGCATCCTCGAGGTCAATCCCGGCCACCCGCTGATCCGCCGGCTGGTGGAGCGGGCGGCGGCCAAGGACCCGGCGCTGGAGGATTGCGCCTTCCTGCTGCTGGACCAGGCCCGGATCATCGAGGGCGAGCCGCTGCCCGACCCGGCCGCCTTCTCCCGCCGCCTGTCCGAGGCGCTGGTCCGCGGCCTGGCGGCCTGAGGGACTTTCGGAATTCGATCGCCTGAACCGGCACGTGTTCTCCACACTCCCCCTCCCCTCGCGGGAGGGGGTAGGGGGAGGGGCTGTCGACGGCGAGAGCCGGCGTCGAGCAAGCGGGGGTTTGTGCGGGGCCGGCGGTGACCTTCAGCATCAATCCCGTCGGCGCGAATACCCCTCCCCTACCCCCTCCCGTAAGGGGAGGGGGAGGATCAAGAGCCGTTTCTGCTGCCCCTCACACCGCGATCGCGAACACCGGCTGCGGCTCGGCCAGGCCGCGGATCGGGTGGGCGCCGAGCGGCTCCGCGGCGCCGTTCCAGGCCTGGCGGAACGCGTCGGAGCACACGGTCGGCCGGCCGAGCTGCTTGGCCAGGCCTTCCAGCCGGCTGGTCAGGTTGACCGCGGGACCCAGCACGGTGAAGTCCAGCCGGTCGGGGCTGCCGATATTGCCGTACAGCACCGGGCCGAGATGCAGCGCCGTGGCAACGGCCAGGGGCTCGGCCCCGGCCGCCAGGCCCAGTCGGATCGC
>NZ_JANX01000593.1 GCF_000767795.1 Inquilinus limosus MP06
GGCCTGGCCGAGCTGGCGCGCGAGCGCCGCGGCCAGGCGCTGGCCGATGTCGTCAACGGCTAGAGAGCCATGTCGGAGATCGTTCTGCGTGTTGCCTCTCCCGCTTGCGACACCTTTTCGGAGTTCCCAACACCGTCATTGCGAGCGCAGCGAAGCAATCCAGGGGCCGGTTCGCACTGGATCTGGATTGCTTCGTCGGCTTCGCCTCCTCGCAACGACGGTGAGGAGGGTGGGGCATCTCGCTTCAATCCCGCTCCGAGCCTGTCCGGGCTTGAAGCCGCACCCGCAAGACCCGATTCTGTGACCATGACCACGACGACCCCCGAGACCCGCGGGCGCTGCCCGATCTGCCGCAAGCCGACGGTGCAGCAGTACCGTCCGTTCTGCTCGCGCCGCTGCGCCGACATCGACCTGGGCCATTGGTTTTCAGAGAGTTACGCGATCCCGGCGAAGCCCGAGGACGAGGACGAAGAAACATTGCAGCCGGATGAAGATCACCGCTAGACAGGCGGCGTCCGGTTTCCTATAAGCACGGCCTCCGCACTGCGGAGACCAACGGCGCCCAGGTAGCTCAGTTGGTAGAGCAGGTGACTGAAAATCACCGTGTCGGCAGTTCGATTCTGTCCCTGGGCACCATTCTCCCTCTTCTTCAGGACTTCGGCCGCAGCGCGTCCCTCGCCTACGCCCCCGGCCCCGGCGCGAAGAAGCAGCGGATCGCCCCGGTCGATTTGCGGCAGATCCAGTAGTCGCTGTCCTCACTGCCCAGCGCCTTGAAGCGCGGCACGAACTCGCCGGTCGAGCGGATGCGGTAGCCTTCCTGGCTCGCCTCGATGTCCTCGCGCGGCCAGGTGGTGCAGTCGTGGTCGCCGCAGCAATGGTTGACCGTGCCGTATTCGAGGTAGCGGCCGCGGCTGATCCAGCTGTCATGCGCCGTCGCCGCCGCAGGCCCGAGGCATGCCGCCGCCAGGATCACCCATCCCGGCGCGCGCCGCCGGTGCCGTTGCCGCAGCCCCATCGGGCCTCCCCCGTCCACCGATCGGCGGACCGTGGGAAGCAGGATAAGCCAAATCGGACGCCGGCACAGCCGCCCGCCACGGAGGTTTCACAAGCGTCGCCCCGCCGCGTCCTAGCCGAGAGGACCGGCACTCCCGCCGGCCACCGGCAACGAGGGCGGCATGGCGATCAAGGACATCCTCAAGGAGCGGGCGAACTGGACCTGGCGCATCATGGCGGCCTCCGCCCAGCTGGGCGAGATGATCCGGGAGGATGCGATCACCTCGGTGAACCTCGCGACCATCGCGAATCTCGCGGCGCAGCAGGGTATCGAACTGTCGATCACCAGCTTTCAGGGCGCCAAGCTGGAGAAGGAGTTCGGCGCCGACTGGATGTGGACGCTGGGCCAGTCGGCCTATCTGGTCCAGGCCAAGCGCCTGGACGTGGTGCCGGGCCGCGGCGGCCTTTCCTATCTCATCGATATCGCCCAGTTGCAGACGCTGTGCGATGCCGCACACATGCTGTCGGTCGGGCAGGGTATCGACAGTATTCCGGCCTATGTCTTCTACAACTCCCTGCTTCAGGGAAGCTACGATCCGGCAGAGTCGGGCTGCACCTGGGTCAACGCCTATGTGCTCAGGGAAGCCCTGAACAAGGCCGGCAAGCTCGGCCAAGCCAGCACCGTGCTGTCGTTCCAGGCGGTGGTCGGGAATCTCAAGGCGAGGCCCTGGACGGAGATGTTCGGAGGCTGATCCGTCCGCCCTTACAGCTTTGTTTGCGCGTGAGCGGTCAGCGCCGCGCCGTACTGTTCGAAGAACCGCTCGCCGACAAGATCCGAGCCCTCCGTCGTCAGGTGGCCCTCGTCCCAGAACAGCAGGGCGCCATCCTGCTGGATACGGCACTGCCCGCCGGTGCAGAACACCTCCTCCGGCGCGAAGAACGCCGCGCCGCTGCGGCCCGCGATCTGCGCGACGAGCCGGTTGAGCCCGGAACGGTCGATCTCCGCGACCGGGGCGGAGGCCGTGCCGTTCAGCATGGCCCTGGTGTAGAGGACATAGGCCGGCGCATGGAAGGTCGGCGACTGGCCGAGCACGATGACGTCGCTGCCGGCCTGACGGATCGCCGCGATCGTGTCGCCGATCCGCGGCAGATCCTCGGGCCGGAGGAACTCCCAGCGTGCCGCCAGCAGGACCGTTCCCGGCGGATTCCTGCGGACCAGGCCGAGGATGTGGTCGTTGAACTCCCGGCAGCCCTCGTAGCGGAAGGCCAGCGGGTCCAGCACGGGCGCGCAGGCCGCCAGCGTCGCCTGGCCGATCGACAGACCGGCCTTGGCCGCCCGGCCCGACAGGCCCCAATGGAGATGCGCCCCGAAGCTGTCGCCCCAGATCAGGGCGCCGGGTGACTCGCCGCCATAGCAGGCCGCTTCGTCGTATTCGGCCGCGGGCTGCCCGATCCGCAGGAAGCAGGCCCCGGGCCGCTGCATGGCGAAGCGGGGTTGGTAGTCGGCATATGTCTCGGCGATCCGGGCCGCCTCAGGGAAGCGCTGCGGCCAGCCCCGGCTGATATATCCGGCCGATCCGGCGGTGAGGAAGAGGGCGGCGGCTGCCGCCGACGCGGTGAAGATCCAGCGCCGGGTGAACCGGCTGCCCCTGCCGCGGAACGGCTGCTCGACATAGCGCCAGGACAGGGTGGCGGCCAGGATCGACGCCGCGACGATCAGCGCGGTCTCGGCGGGCGACAGCGCGCGGTCGGTCGAATACCGGGCGAAGACGATGATCGGCCAGTGCCAGAGATACAGGGAGTAGGAGATTTTGCCGATGAACATCACCGGGCCCAGGCTCAGCAGCCGGCCGCCGAGACTCGCGCCGCCGGTTCCCGCCCAGATGACCAGCGCCGCGCCGATGCAGGGCGGGACCGCGTTCCATCCCGGGAACGGATCGGCCGGCGTCAGGGTGAACACGCTGAGGCCGATCAGCCCCAGCCCCAGCGCGGCGGCGATCTCGCGCAGGCCGCGCCCGGTCGGGGAGACCAGGTCCAGCGCCAGCAGGGACCCGAGCAGCAGTTCCCACGCCCGGGTCGAGAGCAGGTAGAAGGCGGCGGTCGGATGGGGGCCGACGGCCCAGACATTGACGGCGAGGGACAGGCCGGCGATCGCGATCAGCACCGCATTCCGCATCCGGCGGCCGGCCCGTGACAGGAGGTACAGCAGGATCGGAAAGCCGATATAGAACTGCTCCTCGACCGCCAGCGACCAAGTGTGCAGCAGCGGCTTGAGCTCCGCCGCCGCCGCGAAGTACCCGGACTCGAGGCAGAACAGGATATTCGAGGTGAACGAGACCGTGGCGAGGACGGAGCCCGAGAAGCTGCGCAGGTCGAAGGGCAGCAGGATCGCCGCGAAGGCGACGGTCGAGGCCAGCAGCATGACGAAGAGCGCCGGGAAGATCCGCCTGGCGCGACGCTCGTAGAAGCCGGGAAACGAGAACACGCCCCGTCGGATGTCGTCCGCCAGGATCGTCGTGATCAGATATCCCGAAATGACGAAGAAGACGTCGACGCCGACGAAACCGCCGCCCAGGAATGATATGCCGGCGTGATGCAGGACCACCGGAACGACGGCGACGGCGCGCAATCCATCAATATCGTTCCGGTGCCCGATCGACCCGGCCCCCCCGCCGATCGACATGGTCCACCACAAAATGATAAAAAAATGCAAAAAACGATGAAAGTTCGTTCGGTTGTATAGCAGGGCCGCGCCGGCGGCGCCAGATTCTATCTGATCCGTGCGGGGGACGGCGGGGCAGGCG
>NZ_JANX01000594.1 GCF_000767795.1 Inquilinus limosus MP06
GCCAGCAGCGCGTAGAGGCGGCGCGCCGGGTCGGCCAGCGTGCATTGCGCCACCAGCGACACCAGGAACTCCGCCTGCCGGAATGCCTTGCCCGGCCGCCAGCCGGCCAGCATCCGGTCCAGCAGCGCCGCCGCCCGCGCCCCGGTCTCGGCCATGTCGACATGCGGATAGGTGCGGTACGGCACCAGCAGGTCGGACAGGTCGACCATCCGCTGCGTGACATTGGCGTGCAGGTCCAGGCTGGCCACCACCGGGATGTCCGGCCCGGTCACCGCGCGGATCCGGGCCAGGATCTCGCCCTCCCCGTCCGGCACGCTCTCGGTGACCATGGCGCCATGCAGGTCGAGATAGACGGCGTCGACCGGGCCGGCGGCGCGCAGATCCTCCACCAGCATCGCCGTGATCCGCTCGAAGGCGTCGTCGGTCACAGGCGCCGAGGGCGAGGCCGAGCACCACAGCAGCGGCGCGATCTCATGCCCGGCCGCGATGGCGGCCTCGAGGAAGCCGGCCGCCGGCAGGTTGATCCCGGCCAGGGCCGGCGCCAGGGCCGCGCCGCGCGACAGGCCGGGCCAGCCATCCGCTGTCTCGAACTGGCCGTAGCCGGCCTTCACCGAGGCGAAGCTGTTGGTCTCGTGCTGGAACCCGCCGACCGCGATCCTCATGGCCTGACTCCCCCTCCGATCCGTCACCCTATCGTCATCGCACAGCCTGAGCGGAGGGTCGAGCCGCGCCCGCTCGCGGGTGACGCTCCCGTGCTCGCGGCCTAGGATGGCCGGCCTATGGAGATTCACATGCGCCCCATCGCCCTCCCCATCCTCCTGCTCGCCACCACCCTGCTGCCCTCGCTCGCGGCGGCGGAGGAGACCTGCTACGTGGTCCCGACCCTCAGCGCGGCGGACAGCGTGCCGCGGCTGAAGGCCGTCGCCCCGGGCCAGAAGCGGGTGCATTTCCTCAGGGGAGCTGCCGCTGGACAGGGCTGCCCGAAGGACACCGCCGCCTGCCGGATGAAGGAGTATCTGGTGGCGAATGACCGCGTCGTCGTCACGGCCATCCAAGGGGCCTATGCCTGCGCCACCTTCACCGGCGGCGCGCCGAACTTTGCGAGCACCACCGGCCTGCTGCCGCTGCACGCGCTGGCCGACACGCCGCAGACGGCGGAGGGCGATTGGACCGGCGCCTGGCGCAGCGGCGACGAGCAGGAGATCGATATCAAGGCCGCGGCCGGCGGCGCCATCGCGATCGAGGGCAACGCCACATATGGCGGCGACGATCCGGAGCGGGTGGCGCGCGGCGCGGTCAATGTCGGCCAGATCGGCGGCACGGTGACGCCGGAGGGCGACAGGGCCGCCTTCTCCGCCGGCGACAATGGCGAGGCCGCGCCGTATGACGCCAACCCCGGCGACGATTCCGTATGCCGCGTCCGGCTGTGGCGGGCCGGCCCCTATCTGCTGGCGGCCGACAACCTGATGTGCGGCGGCATGAATGTCAGCTTCACCGGCGTCTATCGGCGGGACAAGGCCGGGAAGTGATACGGTGTCCGGTTGAGGGGCTTTCGGCGTGCGGAAGAGCGAAAGGCTTGATTTCCATTGTCATCGCCGGGCTTGACCCGGCGATCCAGGGGCCACCCGGAGCGGCTTCGACATCTCTGGATGCCCGGGTCAAGCCCGGGCATGACAATTAAAGATGGCTGCCGCCTGCCCAGGTTCACGGATGCTTGTGGATCGGGTCGACCCAGTAGACGGCCTCCGGCTTCTCCACCGGCTCGATGTCGAGATTGACCACCACCGCCTCGTTGTCGCTGCGCACCAGCACGCATTCCAGTGGCTCGTCGGTCGAGGCGTTGATCTCCTGGTGCGGCACATAGGGCGGCACGAAGATGAAGTCGCCCGCCTCGGCCTCGGCGACATATTCCAGCTTCTCACCCCAGCGCATCCGCGCCTTGCCGCGGACGACATAGATCACGCTCTCCAGCGGGCCGTGATGATGCGCGCCGGTCTTGGCGTCCGGATGGATGGTGACCGTGCCGGCCCAGATCTTCTGCGCCCCGACGCGCGCGGCGTTGATCGCCGCGCGGCGATCCATGCCCGGCGTCTGGGCGGTGTTGGGGTCGAGATCGCTGCCACGGATCACGCGCACCCCGTTCAGGCGCCAGTCCGGGGTCTCGTGATGATGATCGTGATGGTCGGTCATGGTTCGGTCCAGGCTCGCGCGGCGTTCGGCGCCAGACTGCGCTGCGGCCGCGGCAGGCGCAACCGTGAACGCCCCTCCCGGCCTTTTCCGACCTGCATTCACCGGTCCGTCACGGTCCGCTGCTATTAGGAGCGGCGTCCGATTCTCCCGTTGCCATGAGACACCGATCGTGACCTCCGACAGCCGCCGCCAATTCCTGAAGACCGGCCTCGCCGCCGCGGCCGCGATGGCCGTGCCGGCCAGCATCCGCCAGGCCATGGCGATTCCCGCCCACAACGTCACCGGCACCCTGCGCGATGTCGAGCACATCGTCGTGCTGATGCAGGAGAACCGCTCCTTCGACCATTATTTCGGCACGCTGAACGGCGTCCGCGGCTTCGGCGACCCGCGCCCGGCGCCGCTGCCGAGCGGCCGGCCGGTCTGGTACCAGAGCGTCGGCCGCAACGGCGCCAGCCGCACCGGCTACCAGAATGTCGGCTGGGACCATTGGCATGAGCGGGAGCGCTGGTACGAGGCCGACCCGGCCGCCCAGGCGAAGCTGGACTACGTCCTGCCGTTCCGGCTGGACACAAGCAGCACCAGCGCCCAGCACATGGGCGGCACCGACCATAGCTGGAAGCTGGACCAGTCGCTGTGGAAGACCTGGGACACCTGGGTGCCGCTGAAGAGCCGGATGTCGATGGGCTATTACGACACCGCGTCCGACTTGCCCTTCTACCAGCACCTGGCGAACGCCTTCACCGTCTGCGACGCCAATCACTGCTCGATCTTCGCCAATACCGAGCCGAACCGCGAATACTTCACCACCGGTGCCAGCGTCTACACCCTGACCGGCCGCGACCCGAACAACCCGAAGCGGCGGCTGCACGGCCAGGAGCTGGACAACAACTGGACCGGCGACATGGACCTGGACGAGCCCTGGGAGGGGCTGGCCTGGGAGGCGTATGCCGAGACGCTGGAGAAGCACGGCATCGACTGGCGGGTATACCAGGCCTTCTCCAATTACGGCTGCAACTCGCTGGCCTATCACCGCGCCTTCCGCAAGCTCGACAAGAGCTCCGATCTGTACAAGCGCGGCCGCGCCTATGTCGGGCCGAAGCTGGCCTCGAACGAGGATCCCTACGACGCCGTGCTGGCACGGGCGATCGCCGAGGACGTCAAGGCCGACCGGCTGCCGCAGGTGTCCTGGGTGATCTGCCCCGACGCCTATTGCGAGCACCCCAGCGCCTCGCCGGCCGCCGGCCAGGCCTTCGTCGACAAGATCCTGGAGGCGCTGACCAGCAACCCCAAGGTCTGGGCCAAGACCGCCCTGATCGTGAACTACGACGAGAATGACGGCTTCTTCGATCATGTGCCGGCGCCGGTGCCCCCGGTGAACACCCGCTTCTACGGCTATCAGGGCCGCAGCACGGTGCCGGTCGGGGACGAGAACTACAACGGCGTGCCGATCGGCCTCGGCCCCCGCGTGCCGATGCTGGTGGTATCGCCCTGGAGCAAGGGCGGCTGGGTCTGCTCCGAGCTGTTCGACCACACCTCGGTGCTGCAGTTCATCGAGCGGCGCTTCGGCGTGCCCTGCCGCTTCATCTCGCCCTGGC
>NZ_JANX01000595.1 GCF_000767795.1 Inquilinus limosus MP06
GGGTGATGTATCGCACCACCATCGCAGGCCAGGTGCCGGCCGCCGCGGCCTGAGGCGCCGCGGCGCGGGCCGCGCCACAGCCAGGGCAGCCGCGGTCCAGGGCCAGGAACCGCCGGCGCCCCAGCCGAACAACCACCATGGCCCGGGAGGTGGAATGCAAGCGCGGCTGAAGCGTCTGCGGCAAGGTCTGGCGGGGGCGCTGCCGCTCGTGGCGTCCGTGCATGTCCTGGTGCTGGGCGTCATCGTCATTCCGTCGATCTTCGTCCTCTGGCTCAGCTTCCAGTCCTCGACCTTCGGCCAGGCGGCCAGCTTCGTCGGCCTCGACAACTACGCCCGGGTGCTGGGCGACGGCTATTTCTGGCGGTCGCTGCTGAACACCGTGGCCGTGGTGGCGGCGGCCGTGCATCTGGAGCTGCTGCTGGGGCTCGGCATCGCGCTCCTGTTCGCCAGCGGCCTGCCGGCCCGGCGCCTGCTGCTGGTGATCGTGCTGGCGCCCTATGCGATCAGCGAGGTCACGGCGGCGGCGATGTGGCGCTTCCTGTTCGACCCCGATGTCGGCCCGGTGACCAACGCGCTGCTGGATCTCGGCCTGCCGTCGCTGGACTGGACCTTCGTGCCGTCGCACGGGCTGGTGCTGGTCGGGCTGCTGACCATCTGGCTGCACCTGCCCTTCACCTTCGTCATCCTCTACGCCGCCCGGCTGGCGATCCCGAAGGACCTGTACGAGGCCGGGCGGGCGGATGGGGCCTCGCCGCTGCAGCTGTTCCGGAACGTCACCCTGCCGCTGCTGGCGCCGGCGATCCTGATCGCCATGCTGTTCCGCTACATCTTCGCCTTCCGGCTGTTCTCCGAGATCTGGCTGCTGACGCAGGGCGGGCCGGCGCGGACGACCGAGGCGGTGGCCGTCTACCTCTATCTCGAGGCGTTCCGCTACAACTCCTTCGGCACCGCCGCCGCCACCGCCTGGATCATGGTCGCGGTGTCCTTGCTGCTGGCCGCCGCCTACATCCTGCGGCTGCGCAAGGGGATGGCGGCCGATGCGCGCTGACCGCCTGCTGATCGCGGCCGGCAAGGCCGTCGCCGTCGCCGCGGTGGTTGCGTGGTCGATCTTCCCGATCGCCTTCATCGTGCTGTCGTCGTTCAAGCCGGGTCGCGACATCTTCGCGGTGCCGCCGAAGCTGCTATTCGAGCCGACGCTGCTGCACTACCAGCATCTCTGGCAGCGCTGGGGCAGCTTCTTCGACGGGCTGGTCAACAGCCTGATCGTCACCATCGGCTCCGCCGTCCTGGCCGTCGCCGTCAGCTCGCTCGCCGGCTATGCCTATTCGCGGCACCGCGGCCGGCTCCTCTCCGGCTCGATCTATCTCCTGATCGGGGTGCGCCTGATCCCGCCGATCGTGGTCACTCTGCCGCTGTTCCCGATCGTCAACCTGCTGGGGTTGAACGACACCCATCTCGTCCTGATCCTGCTGTACACGAGCTTCTTCGTGTCGCTGGGCACGATCCTGATGCGCACCTTCATCGACCAGGTCCCGCGCGAGCTGGACGAGGCCGCGACCATCGACGGGGCCGGGCGGCTGACCGTGCTGCGCCGGATCGTGCTGCCGCTGGCGGCGCCAGGCATGCTGGCGGTGGCGGTCTTCGTCGTCGTCTTCGCCTGGAACGAGTTCCTGTTCGCCTTCATCTTCACCGCGACCAGGGCCAAGACCGCGCCCTTCGTGCTGTCCGAGATGATCAGCTCGGTCGACGGCGTCGACTGGGGCGTGCTGTTCGCCGCGGCCACGATCCAGCTGCTGCCGGTGCTGCTGTTCGTGGTGGCCATGAACCGCTTCCTGGTCGCCGGGCTGACCGCCGGGGCGACCAAGGGATGAACAAGATCAAACAGGGAGGACAATCATGACCACAAATCTGACGAGGCGGGACCTGCTGGCCGGCACGGTGGCCGGGGCCGCGACGATGGCGCTGGGCCGCACGGCCCTGGCGCAGCCCAAGACGCTGAACGTGCTGTCGCATCTGGTGCACCAGAACGTGCTGACCAAGGGCGCGGCCGGCGACGTCATCGCGCCGTGGCGCCAGGCGTCGGGGGCGGAGATCGCCTGGACCACCCTCGACAGCAATCCGCTGCAGGACCGGCTGTTCCGGGAGGCCAGCCTGGGCCAGACCGGCTTCAATGTCGGCTATGTCATCGACAACCGGATGACGCCCCAGATCGCGGGGCTGTTCGAGCCGCTCGACACATACCAGGCGTCGGACCCGGTCGAGGATATCGACGACATCGCCCCCGGCCTGCGGCGCGCCATGACGGTTGGCGGCAAGCTGGTCGGCATTCCCGTCCGGCATGCCACCCAGGCCCTGTTCTACAACGAGGCGCTGCTGCGGGAGGCGGGCTTCTCCGCCCCGCCGGCGACGCTGGAGGAGCTGGTCGAGCAGGCGAAGAAGCTGACCTTCACCTCGGAGGCGGGCACACGGGTGGTGGGAATGATCCTGGCCAGCGACCTGGCCGTCTTCCCGGTGATGTTCGCGCGGGCCTTCGGCGGCGACTTCATCAGCGCCGACTTCAAGGTCCTGCCACAGCCGGAGGCGATGGAGAAGGCGCTGGCCGTGCTGGCCGACCTGTTCCAGGCCGGCGCGCTGCCGCGCAGCTACGCCAACACCCGCAACGACGACATGGTGACCTGGCTGCAGCAGGGCCGGGCGGCCTTCGGCGTGCTGCCCTTCGCCCGCTTCGCCCAGCTCAACAACCCCGAGCAGTCCTCGGTCCCGGGCAAGATCAAGGCGGTGGAGTTCCCGGGCTCGACGACGCTGCCCGCCGGCACCGGCATGGCGGCGGTGGTGGAATCCTGGGCCATGGCGATCCCGGCCAACACGGCCGACAAAGACCTGTCCTGGAGCTTCATCAAGGCGGTCTCCAGCAAGGCGGTGACGCTGGGCGCGGCGCGCAACGGCAACGGCCCGGTCCGGGTCTCGACCTATGCCGATCCGGACTTCGCCGCCAGCCAGCCGCTGGCGAAGATCGAATCCGCCGCCCTGGCCAGGGCGCGGCCGGCCTTCCCGGCCTTTCCGGAGGCGGTGCGCGCGCAGGCGACCTTCCTGGAGGAGGTGCAGCTCGCCGTGCTCGGCCGCAAGCCGCCGCAGGAGGCGGTGGCGGCGATCCGCGACCGCATCACCCCGCTGCTGCCGGCCTGAGGCCGGCGGCGCCGGTCAGGACCGGATCGCGATGGCCAGGAGCGATTTCAGGGCTTGGCCGGCTTCGAGGAACGGCATCGGGTCCACCGGCTGGCCGCCGCGGCGGACTTCGTAATGCACATGCGGCCCGGTCGAATCGCCGGTCGATCCCAGCGTTCCCAGCACGGTGCCGGCGGTCACCGCCTGGCCTTCGGTCACGGCGATGGAGTCCATGTGGCCGTAGCGGGTGACCAGGCCCTCCGCATGCTGGATCTCGACCAGGTTGCCGTAGCCGCCGGCCACGCCGGCGCGCAGCACTCGTCCGCTTCCTGTGGCGAAGATCGGGGTTCCCCGGGGCGCCACCAGGTCCAGCCCGGCATGCAGGGTCTCGACCCCCGTGATCGGATGGATCCGGTATCCGAACGGGCTGGACATGCGGTACTCCGTGCGCAGCGGCGTCGCCAGCGGCAGGGTCGGAAGCCGGGTCGCCAGCGTGGCCGCCCTGGCATCCAGGGTGGACGGGGCAAAGGGGCGGGCGGCAGCCGGCGCCTCGGTCTCGAGCCCGAGGCGCGAGAATGCGCCCTCGATGGCGGACACGGCGACGGACTAG
>NZ_JANX01000596.1 GCF_000767795.1 Inquilinus limosus MP06
GTGCCGGAGACGGCGGCCCGGCGCTGCCGCCGCAGCATGGCGATCCGGGCGGTGCCGCTGTCCGACCCCTGGGCGCTGCGCCGGCTGTCGATCTGCGTCCGGTCCCTCGACGCGCTGCCGGCCCATGCGCGGCGGCTGGTGGAGCATCTGGCGAAGGACGAGCCGCCAGCGCCGTGAAGCCGGCCCCGCCATAAAGACATCAGGTTTCGAAGGCATTGGCGCCACATTGCCACGCTATCCGGCATGAGAGGACGTGGGATGGGGGAATGCGGTGCGTCGCCGGAGGGTCGCTGCCATATCGCCGCTGATCGGCGCCGCGCTGGTCGCCGCCTGCGGCGGCGCCGACCGGCAGGTCGACCGGCAACTGGCGGGCTATGTCGGGGCGACGCGCGCGGCGATCGAGGCGAAGTTCGGCAGGCCGCTCGCCGAGGAGCCGGGCGCCGCGGGCTCGCGGAGGCTGACCTTCTACGGCAGCAGCGCCGTCCATGTCGACGGCGCCTATGAGCAGGTGGAGCAGCGCACGCCGGTCGATTGCTCGACTAAGCCGCGGCCGCCCTCCTGCCAGAAGATCACGGTCAAGGACGGCAAGGACCACTACCAGTCCAACGAGACGGAGATCACCCACGTCAATGGCGACTACATCCCGGCGCATCTCGCCGTGTGGTGGTGCAGCGTCGTCTTCACCCTGAACCGGAGCGGGACGGTCACCGCTTATGAGTTCACGCCCTATTCCGCGGGCGAGAAGATCGACTGCAGCGCCGTGTCCTGGACCGTGTCCCGGCCGAAGCCGTGATCATGGCCGCCGGGGCGTCGTCACCGTTCCGGCAGGGGCAGTCGCTCGGTCTCGTCCGGGATCGTGCCGAACCGGCCCTCGCGCCAGTCCTCCTTGGCCTGCTCGATGCGCTCGCGGCTGCGGGCGACGAAGTTCCACCACAGCTTGCGCGGCCCGTCGAGCGGCTCGCCGCCGAACACCAGCAGGCGCGTCTCCTCCAGCGCCTCGACCGCGACCGGGTCGCCGGGCCGCAGCACCAGCAGCTGCCGCGGCGGGAAGTCGTCGCCGCCGATCCGGATGCGGCCGGAGACGACATAGACCGCGCGCTCCTCATGCTCCGCCGGCAGCGGCAGCACCGCCCCGGCCTGCAGCGCGGCGTCGAGATACAGCGTCTCGGAGAAGGTGGCGACCGGCGAGCGCGCACCATAGGCCGACCCGACGATCAGCCGCACGCTCTTGCCGGCATCCTCGATCACCGGCAGGTCGTCGATACCGTGATGGGCGAAGCTGGGCGCCACCTCCTCATACGGGGCGGGCAGGGCCACCCAGGTCTGCACCCCGAACAGGGTCGACCCGGTGGCGCGCAGGGCCGGCGGCGTGCGCTCGGAATGGGCGATGCCGCTGCCGGCGGTCATCCAGTTGACGTCGCCGGGGCGGATCAACTGGCGGGTGCCCAGGCTGTCGCGATGGGTCTGCTCGCCGGCGAACAGATAGGTCACGGTGGCCAGGCCGATATGCGGGTGCGGCGGCACGTCGATGCCGTCGCCTACGCCGAACAGCGTCGGGCCGAACTCGTCGACGAAGACGAAGGGGCCGACCGATCGCTTCTGCATCGACGGCACGGCGCGCCGTACCTCGAAGCCGCCGATATCGGCGGTGCGGGGGATCACCACCGTCTCGATGAACGGGCAGGGCGTCTCGCCGGTGGCGGGGTCGCGGGTCGGCTGCCAGCTCATCGTCTCGGGCTTTCTTCGATATCGGATTTCGCCGCCGGACGCGGATGGACGGGCGCACGGTTCGACCGTACCCTTCGCTCCGGCATCAGCCAAGGGGAGACATGATGGCCGACACCACCCGGGACGCCGCCCAGGACAGCCCGACAGGGGCCGCCGGCGAGACCGCGATCTGGAAGATCCGCACCGCGCTGCGCGCGACGTTCTACATCTGGGTGCTGGCCATCGTCCTGGCGGTGCTGCTGGGCCTGGTCGGCGGGCCGCTGGCCGCGGTGCCGGTGGTGCTGGCCCTGGTCTGGACGGGCTGGCGCTGGCTGACCAGCTATGAGCTGACCAGCGAGCGGCTGATCATCCGCACTGGCTTCCTGGTGCGGAAGCGGGAGGAGGTGGAGCTGTTCCGGGTCCGCGACTTCTCGCTGTCGCGGCCGCTGCACTGGCTGGTGCTGGGGCTGGGCACGATCGGCCTGACCACGCGCGACCAGTCGGCCCCGAACATCCTGATCGGCCCGATCGCGATGCCGGAGACGCGGCTGGACGAGCTGCGCCGCGCCACCGTGGCCCGGCAGAACCGGGTGCGCTTCCGCGAGGTCGAGGTGTCCTCGGCCGGCGACGAGACGCATGGCGGCGACCATGGCGGCCATGGCGGCGGGGCGCTGCCGGGGTAGGATCTGATTTCCCCAAACTGTCATGCCCGGGCTTGACCCGGGCATCCAGAGACTGTCGGCATCTTCTGGATTGCCGGGTCAAGCCCGGCAATGACAGGGAAGGGGGACGCGGGGCTCACTCGTCGTTGAACGGCCCGATCATCAGCGGCTCCAGCTTGAACCAGTTGCCGAGCTGGCTGTAGGTCAGCTTCACCGGCTTCAGGTCCCAGTACACCTCCGACCTGGTCGGGCCGACGCACTGCATCTGGCCGGATTCGTTCTTCTCGCGCTTGCAGCCGTCTTCGCTGTCCAGGTAGTAGACCCGGCCGTACAGCCCGGCCTGGTTCTGCTCCACCGTGCCGAAGAAGGCCTCGACATCGGCGTCGTTGTTCTCGCCGCCGAAGAAGGATTCCTCGGGCTTCACCACCGGCTCGTTGAAGCGCAGGTTGTAGTCGTAATAGCCGGTGTAGTTGCGGCTCTGCCCCTTGGCGTCGGTGAAGTTGCCTTCCTCCTCGACATAGCGGATCGAGCCGGTGACCTTGTCGGTATAGGCCTGGTTGCCGATGGCGTATTGGAAGGTGATGCCATTGTTGTCGGTCAGCCAGTTGCCGAGCTCGTAGTCATAGTCGAGATTGCCGGACACCCGGGCCTGCGGCAGGAACGACAGCGGGCCCGGCGCCAGCACCAGCCCCTGGAAGGACAGCGGGTCCGGGTTCTTCACCTGGATCGTCACCACCTTGCCGTTGACGGTGCGGGAATACAGCTTGTCCGCCGCCTTCGAGGCACGGTTGATCTGCTCGCCCAGCTCCCACCAGCGGGTGACCTCGCGGCCCTGGACGACGCCGCCGAACTTGCCGCTGGACTGCTGGCCCTTGACGATGTCGAGGCGCAGGTTGCCGGCCTCGGGCTGGTAGCGCCCGCCCTCGTCGATCGGCGTCTCGCCGCGCAGGATCGCCACCTCCTTGGCCACCTGGCTCGGATTCGCCGGGTTGTTGACGTCCATCCGCAGGCTGTAGGTGATGGTGTCCTCCGGCTTGCGCTGGGCCGAGCCGGCATAGGCCATCAGGTCCGCCACCGTCAGCGCCTCGATGGTGTAGACGTCGAGGCCGTTGGTGTTGCGGACGCTGCGCGAGTTGAAGTCGATGGTCATGTGGCCGGTGACCTTGGCGCCGTCGGTCACGGTCTGCAGGCCGCGGCTGGTGCCCTGGGCCCAGGCCGGCGTCGTCGCCATCAGGACGGCAAGGGTCAGGGCGCTCGCGGAAATGCGGTAATTCATGGTCTCCCCCAATATGAAATAACGACGGGCCGGGCTGACTTCGCCGCCTCTGTTCTGGCGTGCATATTGGGGCAGGCGACTCGGGGCAATTTGATGGCGAAGCTGTTGCAGGGACGAGGCGATG
>NZ_JANX01000597.1 GCF_000767795.1 Inquilinus limosus MP06
GTCATCGCTTCCCAGTCGACCGCCTCCGATCCCTCCGCCGAGCGCTGCTTGTTGGCGTCCGCCTTGTTCAGGCTGGCATCGGTGGCAAAGCCGTTGCCCCCGACCAGCCCGGCTTCAATGCAGCGCCGCACCGTCGTCTCGAACAGCTCGCGCAGCAGGTCGCTGTCGCGGGAGCGGCCGTGACGGTTCTTCGAGAAGGTCGAATGATCCGGGACATCGCCCTCCAGGCCGAGCCGGCAGAACCAGCGATAGGCGAGGTTCAGATGCACCTCCTCGCACAGCCGACGTTCCGAGCGGAGGCCCAAGCAGTACCCGATGAGCAGCATCCGGATCATCAGCTCGGGATCGGCCGGGGGGGGCGCCCGATCTCGCTGTAGAACGGCCGCAGATGCGCGCGGATGCCGGATAGGTCGACGAACCGGTCGATCGAGCGGAGCAGGTGATCGGCCGGGACGTGGCGCTCGAGGTTGAACTCGTAGAACAGCGCCTCCTGCATCACCGTCCGCTCGCCCATCATCGCCGCGTCCTCCTCTGCCCAGGAGGACTGAATCAGCACTTCACTCCGCCAGCAACGACGACTTTTTCAACGCAATCGGCGCGCTTCAGCCGAAGCCTCGCGAGGCATGAAGGACGAAGCGGAAGGTGCCGATGCCGCCCCGTCAGGCCCGATCAGGTGTTGGGCCAAGCTGCCGTATTCCGGCGGTCAGCCCCCTCCCATATCCGTCATCTGCCGGGATCCACGAGAGGGCTACAACTGTCCCCCAGGACGAATGTGGGCTGGAACATCACTTTGCGCGGCGGCAACTCCATGCCGTTGTTTATCCTGTCGACCAGCATCCGCAGCGCCTCACTGGTCATGTCGTCGACCGGGTGTTCAGTTCGTGTCAGCCGCGGCCGGAGCCCGCCGATACCGGGGATCGTGTCGGTCGACGCGACGGAAATGTCCTCGGGGCAGCGGAGGCCGAGATCGACGATCGCCCGCATCGCACCCAGGGCCATGACTCCGTTGGCCACATAAAGCGCGGTGGGGCGATCCGGCTGTTGCAGCAGGTCGCGCGCCACCGAATAGGCCACGTTCTCGCGGAAATCGCCGCTGCGGACATGATCGGCCTGGGGAGAGATGCCCCGCCCTTGCATCGCTTCGAGCATGCCGTCCAGGCGGCCGCGGCCGGAGCTCAGATGCAGGGGGCCGGTGATGGTCCCGATCCGGCGATGGCCGAGGTCGAGGAGGTAGGTCGTCACCTGCCGCGCCGCAGAGACATTGTCGAGCGTCACCGTATCCGAGCGGTTGCCGTCGACCGTACGGCCGAACAGGACCGACGGCATGGAGTTCCCGTCGAAATCCCGTCTCAGGTACTGCGACTGGCTGCCGACCGGCACCAGCACCACGCCATCGCACGACAATGTCTTGATGCGGGACAGGGCCCGCCGCTCGGTCTCGGGCTTCTCGTCGCTGTTGAACACCACCAGCGAATAGCCCCAGGCGGTCGCCGCGGCTTCGGCGGCACAGACGATGCGGGCGAAGAAGGGGTTCGCTAGGTCGGCGACGACGAGCGCGATCAGCTGGCTTTTGCCGCGCTTGAGGTTCCGGGCGACTGCCGAGGGCGCGTATTGCAGCTCGCTGACCGCGGCCAGCACCCGGGCCCGCAGCGCCGGGCTGACATAGGCCGAGTCATTCACCACGGCGGAGACGGTCGCGGTCGAGACGCCGGCCGCGCGTGCAACATCTCTGATGGTTGCCAATTGGACGTCCAGCTAATCGTTTCGCCGACTGTCGCTGATCGGAACGGGCTTGTCCAGGCGCCGATACAACGAATTTTACGCTTGCCAGATCATGGGAGATTGTCGAGTTTAGCGAAACGGTTAGATGATGTTCGCTGGTCCGGCGTGATCCGCCCCGGGAGGGTTCACGCCCCGGAGGGAGGAAGGAAGAACATGAGGACTCCGCTGCTCGGCATGCTTGCCGTGGTCATGGCTCTGCCGGCCGGCGTGGCCGCGGCTCAGGACAAGACGCTTCTCGGCATCGTCTCGATCGCCGCGACCGAGGCCAACAACGTCCGCTACATTTCCGGCGCGACCGCCGCGGCGAAGGAGCTCGGCTGGGAGGTGTCGGTGATCGATGCCGCCGGCAGCGCCGACCAGGCCAATGCCGCGATCCAGAATTTCGTGCAGCGCGGCGCCGGCGCCGTGGTCGACATGGTGTTCCCCTACTCGTCGATCGGGGCCGGGCTGGCCGCGGCGAAGGATGCGGGCGTGCCGGTCGTGACCTGGGGCGGCGGGCTGGGCGGCAGCGTGGCCGCCACCAACGGCTCCGGCGCGCCCCTCGCCCAGCCGGTGATCGACAAGCTGGTGGCGGATCTGGGCGGCAAGGGCAGCGTCCTGGCCCTGACCTACCGCACCGGCGAAGTCTGCCGGAACCGCGAGGCGCTGTTCGATGAGATCCTGGCCAAGCACCCGGACATCAAGGTCACCAAGAACGAGGTTCGGATCCCAGGCTACTTCCAGGACGGCGCGGAATACGCCAACGCCTGGCTGGCCTCGCACCCGTCGGGGGACGAGAACCTGGCGATCTGGGGCTGCTGGGATGATCCGGCGATCGGCGCCATCGGCTCGCTGCGGCAGCAGGGCCGCGACGACGTCAAGGTCTACGGCGTCAACGGCAATGCCCAGGCGATCGAGAACATCCGCAGCGGCCACATGGACGCGACCGCCTGGGAGGACAGCTACACCGAGGGCTACCAGATGGTGAAGCTGCTGGTCGACATCAAAGGCGGCGCCGGGAACTGGGCCCCCAAGGCGGTCGAGGTGCCGGCCGTCCTGGTCACCAAGGAGACGGTCGAGCAGTTCGTGAAGGATCACCCCGAGGCGCTCGGCAAATGAGCCTGGGGCACCGCATGGCCGCCCCGGAGGATCCACCGGCGTCGACCGGAGCCGCCCCCTTCCTGGCGGCCATCGGTGTGGCCAAGTCGTATGGTGGGGTCCAGGCGCTGAAGGGCGTTTCGCTGTCGCTCGAGGCCGGGCGGGTGCACGGGCTGGTCGGTGCCAATGGAGCCGGCAAGTCGACGCTGATCCGGGTGCTGGCCGGCCTGACCCGCCCGGATGCCGGCGAGGTCCGGATCGACGGCGCCCCAGTCGCCATTGCCTCGCCCCAGGACGCCACCGCGCTGGGGCTGGGGTTCATCCACCAGGAGCTCGCCTTCGTGCCCGGCATGACCGTGCTGGAGAACATCATGCTCGGCGTGCCGAAGAAGCGGCGCCTGGGCATGGTCGACTGGGCGGCGATCGAGCGCGACGTCGCCCCCATCGCCCGGCGAGTGGGCATCACCGCCCCGCTGCGCGCCGGCACGAAGGGCCTGTCGACCGCCGAGAACTGGCTGATCAGCATCTGCCGGGCCCTGGTCCGCAAGGCGCGGCTGATCGTGATGGACGAGCCGACGGCCTCGCTGTCGGCCAGCGAGGCCGAGCGGCTGTTCGCGATCATCGCCGACCTCACCGCCTCGGGCGTCGCCATCCTCTATGTCTCGCACCGGCTGGACGAGATCCTGCGGCTGTGCCACCGCGTCACCGTGTTCCGCGACGGCCGGTCGGTGGCCGAGATCGGACAGGATGCGCTGAGCCGGGCGGTGCTGGTAGAGGCGATCGTCGGCGGCGAGACCAGGCCGGCCGAGACGGCCCGCGGCCGGGCCGTGGGCCGCGATGCCGTGCTGCGCGTCTCCGGCCTGGCCCGGCACCCCAAGGTCCGGGAGGTGAGCTTC
>NZ_JANX01000598.1 GCF_000767795.1 Inquilinus limosus MP06
GCCTCGTCGGTCAGCGGCGTGCCGTCGGCGGCGCGGCCGGCGGCCAGCGCCGCCAGGTCGGCCATCAGCGCGCCGGACAGGTTGAAGGTCGGGTGGGCGGTGAAGACGGCGCCGAAGGCCTCGCTCTCGACCCGGCGGCGGAAGGTGGCAAAGGGCACCGTGCCGCCCTTGGCGTCGCGGGTCAGCCCCTGGAACAGGGCGCGCAGCGCCGCGTCATTGGCCTCAGGCGCGGTGTCGCCGAGATAGCGGCCGAGGCGGGCGGCGCGGTGGCTGAAGCCTTCGATGGTCAGGTGGCCGATCAGCGCCTCGACGTCGCGGATGTCGAGCTTGCCGTCGGCCAGCCGGCGCGAGATCTCCAGCGCCAGATGCTGGATCGGGTTGGCGAAGGGGTCCTCGCGCTGCGACTTCTCATAGCGCTTGAGCAGCTGCGTCAGCTCGCGGGCGAGGGGCATCGTCCGATCCTCCGGCCGAGGCGTGGCTTGACGCGAATCCGGCATGGTGCCTCCCCGTGCGGCAGCGGCGATGCTGCAACTGCGTCAGGCATCCATGTTGCGCTGCGAAGGGCTTGTCAATCGCTTTGGCGAAGAATTCCGGCCCGCGAACGACAGAACCGAAAGGATCCGAGCAATTCCGGATGTTATCCATTCCGCAAGAAATGGATCGGACTCAATGTCTTGCAACGGATTCTTGAGATCAAAAAAGAAGTGGCCCCGACGCGGGGGGAAGCGTCGGGGCCGTTCTTCGCCTGGGTCCGATCCGCTCGGAGGGGAGGGAGCGTCCGGCCCGGCTGACGGCTAATTCGATCCCATCGGAGGATCTTGGCGATGGCTGGGGGGACAAACCATCGCCGGCCGCACCACTGATCTGGGAACGAACGCGAAATTGTCAAGCAACCGGATGGCCGGAACAGGGCCGCGACGGACCGTCGCAACGCATGGCTTCAATGCGCATCCGCATGGTCTTTGCCGTGCCCGCGGTCGATCAGGTCGTAGCCGCGCTTCAGGGCCGCGCCGGCGCCGATGACGCTGACGATGAACAGGCCGAGCCCGACCCGGTACAGCTCGGGCCCGGTCGCCATGATCAGCCCGACCACGGCCAGGATGCCGAGCAGGAAGGTGATGGCGAAGCAGGATTCCGGCTCGTTCGGCAGGAAGGCGCGGCTCGGCCGCTCCTCCCGGGCGTCGAAATGCTGTTTGATCAGCAACATGACGATGCCGATGCAGGCGACGAACAGGGCGATGCCCAGCACATAGAGGTCGTTGCTCTGCGCCCGGGCGGCGCTGACCAGCCCGAGCAGGGCGATGATGGCGGCCGCGGCGGCCGCGTTCAGGCGTCTCATGATCCGTGTGGTCCGATCGTCCGCGAGGCTGGGCCACACTATCGATAGGCTCCCGCCCGGCCGCAAGCCGCGGCACGGCCCGGCGACAAAAAAACCTCCCCGGAAGGGGAGGCTTCGTCGCTGTCACCGTCATTGCGAGGAGGCGAAGCCGACGAAGCAATCCAGGGGCCACGCCAAACGGGCCTGGATTGCTTCGCTGCGCTCGCAATGATGGTTTACAATTTTATCAGGTGATTAGAATTCGATCTTAACCTTACGCGCCAATCTTCCCACCGCCCTGCTTGGTGATCACCACCACCGAGGGGCGGGGCGGCATGCCGTCCTGGAAGTCGGGCCAGCGGGTCGACGGGTCGGCGAAGGTGCTGGCGCGGCCGAACTCCGGCCACTCCTTGCCGCCTTCGCCCGGGTGCTGCACCGCGACGAAGAAGGTGGCCAGGTCCGGGGTGATCTTCGGGCCGCACATCTCGGCGCCGACCGGGACGCGGAAGAACAGCTTGCCGGTACCGCGGGCCTCGCCCTCGGTCTCCACGCCCCAGATGCCGTCGGCACGGCCGCTGTATTTGTAGTTGTTGCCGTCGGTGGAGACCCACAGCCGGCCGTCGGCGTCGATCTCGCAATTGTCCGGCGACCCGAACCAGCCGCTCTTGCTGGTCGACGGATGGAAGGTGGCGCCGACCTCGGCCACAGCCGGGTCGCCGCACTTCACCAGCAGGTCCCAGGTGGCGGTGGTGGCGGCGTGGTCGCCATCGGCCGGGATGATCTCGACGATGTGCCCGAACTTGTTCTCCGCCCGCGGGTTGGCGGCGTCGACCTGGTCGGCCTTGCGCTTGTCGTTGTTGGTCAGCATGACATAGACCTTGCCATTCACCGGGTTCGGCTGCACGTCCTCCGGCCGGTCCATCTTGGTGGCGCCCAGCAGGTCGCCCGCGCGGCGGGTCTCGATCAGCACGTCGGCCTGGCTCTTGAAGCCGTTGGCCTCGGTCAGCGGGCCCTGGCCGAACACCACCGGCATCCAGGCGACCTTGCCGTCGGCGTCGAACTTGGCGACGTACAGCGTGCCGTCGTCCAGCAGGTCCATGTTCACCTTGCGGTCGTTCGGGTTGAACTTGCCGGCGGTGACGAACTTGTACAGGTAGTCGAAGCGCTGGTCGTCGCCCATGTAGACGACCACGCGGCCGTCCTTGGCGACGATGCTCTCGGCGCCCTCATGCTTGAAGCGGCCCAGGGCCGTGCGCTTCTTCGGGGTCGAGGTCGGGTCGGTCGGGTCGATCTCGACCACCCAGCCGAAGCGGTTCGCCTCGTTCGGCTCCTTGGTCAGGTCGAAGCGGTCATAGTGCAGACTCCAGCCATACTCCGCCTCGCCCATGCCGTAGCGCTTGTAATTGCGCGCCTCCGGATGGTCGTCCTTCAGGTCGCCGCCGAAATAGCCGTTGAAGTTCTCCTCGGCATGCACCGTGGTGCCCCAGGGGGTGGTACCGCCGGCGCAGTTGTTGATGGTGCCGATCACCTTGGTGCCGGTCGGGTCGGCCTTGGTCTTCAGCCGGTCATGGCCGGCCGCCGGGCCGGTGACCAGGAACTCGGTCGACCGCGCGGTGATGCGGCGGCCATAGGCGCTGTCCGGCACCACGGCCCATTTGCCGTCGGCGCCGCGCTTGATCTCGATCACCGACTGGCCATGCGCGGCCATCTCGATATCGACCTGCTCCTTGCTCTGCTTCGACAGCTCGAACTCGCCCTTCTCATCGGCGAGGCCGGGGAACATGATCGCCGCGTCTGTGTATTCGTGGTTCACCACCAGCAGGCCGTGATCGCTGGAGTTGGAGCCCAGCGGCAGCGGCACGTAGCCGATATAGTCGTTGTTGTAGCCGAACTGCTTCTCCTGCGCGTCGGCGGTCTGCTTCTGCACGTCGAAGGCCGGCGCGCCCTTCACCACCGGGTCGCCCCAGCGGATCAGGATGTCGGCGTCGTAGCCCTTGGCGACGTGATGCTTGGTGTCGACACCGGCCTCGAGCTCCTCGAACACGTAGCGCGAGGAGGCTCCGGTCTCGGCCTGCGCCGGGCGGGTGCCCGACAGGAAGGCGGCCGGGCCCACCACGGCGCTGATCGCCGAGACGGCCAGGGCGCCGCGCAGCATCCCCCGCCGGCCGAACCGGGTGTTGACGATGTCGCCCATGGTCGGGTTGTCGGAGAGGTTGCTGCTGCGGTCGTCCTGCTGCTCATAGCGCTGAACGCGCGACAGGGTGGAATCCTGGTCCATCTCGGTCCCCTCTGGGCTGGCTGCCGTGGCGGCGGGCTTCGAATCCGGGGCGGACCTTACCGATCTGTAATGTTTGATTTGCTGCAGTTTGATGACGGTTCGATGAACCCCGCGAGGCGAGCATCGAGGCGAGACAATGCGGCGGATCAGGGGGC